>JBILHV010000175.1:0-4405 GCA_044350305.1 Burkholderiaceae bacterium | reverse complement strand
TTTGTACTCAGTTGGCGCCGATTTGCTTGATCCGCTTGCGGGCGCCTCATAAATCCCGCTAAAGAAGGTCCGTATGAAAACTACGTCCAGCGCTCAGCACGCTCCACATGCACTGACAGCCGTCGCACACGGCTCTGTTGGGGTGGTCCACACGCAGTACATGCATTTTGACGAGCCACTGCCCTTGGTCAGTGGCCAAACGCTTGAGGCCTACGATTTAGCGATCGAGACTTACGGCACGCTCAATGCGCAGGCGAGCAACGCCGTGTTGATTTGTCATGCCTTGAATGCTTCACACCATGTGGCAGGCGTTGCGGCGGACAATCCGGATGACATCGGCTGGTGGGACAACATGGTCGGGCCTGGCAAACCAGTCGACACCAATATATTTTTTGTCATAGGCATCAACAATCCAGGTTCTTGTTTTGGCTCAACGGGACCTGCATCGATTCGGCCAGAGACGGGCAAACCTTGGGGCGCAGCATTCCCCGTGCTTACAGTTGAGGACTGGGTACAAGCGCAAGCGCGTGTCGCGGACCGTCTGGGCGTGAAGACCTTTGCCGCCGTGATGGGCGGTTCGTTAGGCGGAATGCAGGCCCTAAGTTGGGCGATGACGCTGCCAGAACGCGTCGCGCATTGTGTGGTGGTGGCAAGTACGCCTCGACTTTCTGCGCAAAATATTGCTTTTAATGAGGTTGCCCGTCGCGCCATCATTACTGACCCAGAATTTCATGGTGGCGATTATTACGCCCATGGGGTTGTGCCTCGCAACGGCTTGTCCGTGGCCCGCATGGTCGGACATATTACCTACCTGTCCGATGATGACATGGCTGAAAAATTTGGCCGTACACAGCGTGCACCCGCCGCAGGAGGTGCCTATCACTATGGGTATGGTGTCGAGTTCGAGGTGGAGTCTTATCTGCGGTATCAGGGTGAAAAGTTTTCAAAGTACTTTGACGCAAATACTTATTTGTTGATTACGCGAGCCCTGGATTATTTTGATCCCGCACGTGAGACCGAGGGAGACCTTGCTCGCGCACTCCAGCCTGCCATCGCAGATTTTTTACTTGTATCCTTTACGACTGATTGGCGGTTTGCTCCCGCGCGCTCGCGCGAAATTGTTCGCGCCCTTTTGCAAAATGGACAGCCCGCGACGTACGCTGAAATCGACGCGCCACATGGTCACGATGCCTTCTTGCTCGATGATGCGCGTTACCATGGCGTAATGCGTGCCTATTTTTTGAGGATTGCAGCGGGATTGACGCAGATTAATCGCGAGGTGCAGTCATGAGCCCGCAGTTTTCTCAGATGAGTCTGCGCGCAGATTTGGTGCGAATCGCTCAGTGGGTGCGTCCCAACAGCAGCGTGCTCGATCTTGGGTGTGGTGACGGCGCACTGCTCGGGCACCTCAAACAAACCAAAGGTATTCGTGGGGTAGGCGTTGAAATCAGTGATGAGCGCGTATTGTCTTGCGTGCAGCGTGGCGTGCATGTGATTCAGCAAAACCTCGAAGACGGGCTGGCCATGTTCGACGATCAGCAATTTGATACGGTGGTCTTGTCACAGACCTTGCAGTCGATGCATCGTACGGAGCATATTCTGCGCGAAATGGTGCGCGTCGCGCGTGAGGCAGTCGTCTCCTTTCCTAATTTCGGCTATTGGCCACATGGTTGGTCGATTTTGCGAGGACGCATGCCTGTGACGGGACAAATGCCCTATGACTGGTATGACACACCAAACATCCATCTGTGCACCCTTAAAGACTTCGAACGACTGGCAGCGAAGTTCGACTTTACGATTCTTGAGCGTGCAACCTTTAACGACGAACGTGAAGTGAAGTCTTTCGCTGGATGGCGAAGCACGCTGGCCGCTTATCGCTTTACCGCTGCTCGGTCATGAACGAAGCGCTTCGCGAACCTAGCATCCCAGCCTCACAGCTTTACACGGGCCGACGCGTTGCGCCCTTGCTGGCTCTGGGTTTTGCGAGCGGTTTACCACTTGCGTTGACGGGCGGCACGTTGCAAGCGTGGGCGACGGTCGAGCAGGTCTCGTTACAAGAAATTGGTTTTCTGACCCTGGTCGGAACGGCGTACACCCTTAAATTTTTGTGGGCCCCAGTGATTGATCGTTATGCGCCCCCGTTTTTAGGGCGCAGGCGTGGCTGGATGCTCGTCATGCAGATACTGCTTGCATTGGGGATGATGGCGATGGGGTTAATGTCCCCTGGCCAGAGCCTGTTGCCGCTCGCGTTGCTTGCGGTGGCAGTGGCTTTTTGTTCTGCGACACAAGACATTGCGTTCGATGCGTATCGTAGCGATGTTTTACAAAAAGAGGAGCGTGGTGCGGGCGCTGCGCTATCCGTGTTGGGGTATCGATTGGCGATGCTCGTGTCGGGTGGTTTGGCCTTAATACTGGCTGATCAATGGCTTGGCTGGGGGCAGACCTATGTGTTGATGGGGGTGCTGATGCTGATTGTCGCGATGGCGACCTTTTGGGCACCAGAACCCGCCGTACCCGCCGAGGCGCCACGTTCGTTAGCGCGTGCAGTCGTTGAGCCGTTTAAAGAGTTTTTTTCACGACCCGAGGCATGGACTGTGCTCCTGCTGATTGTTCTATACAAGCTTGGAGATGCCTTTGCGGGTGCGTTATCGACCACCTTTCTGATCCGTGCGGCCGGATATACGGCGACTGAAGTGGGCACGGTCAACAAGCTCTTAGGGCTGACAGCGACAATTGTCGGTGCCTTGACGGGCGGGGCCTTGATGGCCAAGCTTGGCTTGTACCGCGCACTGTTATTGTTCGGCTTGTTGCAGGCCGTATCCAACTTGGGGTTTTGGTTGATCTCGGTGGGGCCCCATAATGTGTGGCTCTTGGCTGCAGGTGTCGGGTTGGAAAACTTGTGTGGCGGAATGGGGACGGCTGCCTTTGTGGCATTGCTGATGGGACTGTGCAAGCGTGAGTTTTCTGCGACACAGTTCGCGCTGTTGTCTGCCCTGTCGGCAGTGGGACGCACCTATCTTGCAGGCCCACTCACGCCACCATTGGTTCTTTACGTGGGCTGGCCAACCTTTTTTCTGCTGACAGTGGGTATTGCTTTACCGGGGTTGCTACTACTGCGTTGGCGCCGCGCCGATATTGAGCGGATCGACGGACGCACCGACGCCTAACGGACGTAATCTTTGTTCGGCGTTACGACAGACTGAAGTCGTAATCGATAGTGAGTGGCGCATGGTCCGAGAAGCGCTCATCTTTATAAATGCTCGTGCTACGGGCCTTGGCCGCTAAGCCCGGTGTGGCGAGTTGATAGTCTAAACGCCAGCCAACGTTCTTGGCCCAGGCTTGTCCGCGATTACTCCACCAGGTGTATTGCTCTGCGCGCTCGTCGAGCTGCCTGAAGACATCTACGAACCCGATCTCTGCAAGTACATGAGTGACCCATGCACGCTCTTCTGGTGTGAAGCCGGAGTTTTTTTGATTTGATTTCCAGTTTTTCAGATCGATCGCTTGATGGGCAATATTCCAATCCGCACAAATTACATATTCACGTTTGGTCTTTTTGTGATCATCCATCAGCGCTTGCATCCAGGGGCCGAACTGATCGAGAAAGCGGAACTTCGCTTCCTGACGCTCTGGCCCGCTCGATCCCGAGGGAAGGTAGGCGCTGATCACGGATAACTTTGGCCAGTCGGCGCGGATAATACGACCCTCGCTGTCGAATTCTGGGCAGCCGAACCCCGTGATGATGGCGGTGGGATCTTGCTTAAGGTATATCCCCACACCGCTATAGCCCTTTTTCTCAGCTGCGTAGAAGTGTCCCGTGTAGTCATGGGGATGTTTTAGATCTTCGTGGATGTCATCCAAATGAGCCTTAAGCTCCTGGAGGCAGACGATATCGGCTTGATGCTGCTTGAGCCAGGTTGCGAGCCCCTTGTTGTACGCCGAGCGGATACCGTTCAAATTGAGTGAAGTGATGCGCAGCAAGGAAAAGCTCCTAGTCGGTGAGATAATTGCGGGTAGTTAAGTTTATCAACGTGGGGTCATGCCATGTCCAACAGTACAGATCGTCGTGCTTTCGTGCAATTTGCTCTTGATGAGGGCGTTTTGCGGTTTGGCAGTTTTGTGACCAAGTCCGGTCGCACGAGCCCCTACTTTTTTAATGCAGGCTTGTTTGATTCGGGAGCCTCGGTCGGTCGTCTTGCGCAATTTTATGCCCAAGCCCTTGTTGATGCGAAGTTGTCGTTTGATATGTTGTTTGGACCCGCGTACAAAGGCATTCCTTTAGCCACTGCAACGTCAGTTGCGCTGGCCGCTCACCCAGCGATGGTGGGACGAGACATTCCCTTTGCCTATAACCGTAAGGAAGCAAAAGATCATGGTGAGGGCGGTGTGTTGGTGGGCGCCCCGC
>JBILHV010000174.1:0-4439 GCA_044350305.1 Burkholderiaceae bacterium | reverse complement strand
TTCTGAGCGACTGAAGTCCTTGGTGTTCCAGGTGACGACACTAATCGGGGAACAATCGGTGTTGGCGACGGCAGCTACGCCCGCTGCGGCCACGTGCTTATCTTTTTTATCTGTGTGTTTGAGAAGAGCCTCGTGCTCCGTGACGTCTCCCATATCGGCCTGTGGGAAGCGTTCCTGCATGCGGTGCCATTCTGACTCAAGCACTTGGGGTTCGATTTGCCAAAGGCGTGCGGCATTGCGTTGCCACTCCTGACCAATCTTGTAGCTCCATAAGGGCGCGAATAGACCCGTTGCGGCCAAATCCAGAAGTAAAGGCCGCAGTAAGCCTGACATCATCACACAGGCGTCGAGCACGAGTGCAGGACGACTCTCGGCTGTCATCGCAGGGCACGCAGTGCCGCACGTGAGATCGTCGCAGCATCTACACCAAAATAAGCCCTCAGCTCCGCGCGGGTGTCGCTTCTGCCGAAACCATCGGTGCCAAGCGTCAAATAGCGGCGGCCGGCAGGCACATACGCGCGTACGGATTCCGGTAAGGCTCGTACATAGTCAGTCGCCGCAATGATGGGCCCTTCGCTATGCTCGAGTTGTTGGTACAAATAAGGCATGCCAGTGTTCGCGTCATCATTGAGCATGGCTTTTTCGCATGCAATGCCATCACGTGCGAGTTCACTCCAGCTGGTGATGCTGTAAACGAAGGCGGTGACGCCTTGGGCGGCGAGTTGTTCGGCCGCTTTAATGACCTCAGTGAGAATGGCTCCCGAGCCCAAGAGTGTCACACAGCGGGTTTGTTTCTTGGCGCGATACGTGTTGAACAGATAGCAGCCTTTGAGCACTCCCTCTTTGATGCCATCTGGAAGGCTAGGCTGTGCGTAGTTCTCATTCATGAGCGTGACGTAGTAAAAAACGTCACGCTGCTCAATCATCATTTCTCGGATGCCTTGATCGACGATCACGGCCATTTCGCCAGCGAAGGCGGGGTCATAGGCCTTGCAATTGGGAATCGTTGCAGCATGCAGATGACTTGACCCATCTTGATGCTGCAAGCCCTCACCACCAAGCGTGGTGCGCCCCGATGTTGCGCCCAGCAAAAAGCCGCGGGGCCGTTGATCGGCAGCAGCCCAGATCTGATCGCCGACCCGCTGAAATCCAAACATAGAGTAGTAAATGTAAAAGGGCAGCATCGCTAAGCCGTGCACGCTGTAGCTGGTGGCGGCCGCCGTCCAGCTTGCAATAGCGCCTGCCTCAGAGATCCCTTCTTCAAGAATCTGGCCATCCAGGGCTTCGCGATAGCTCAGCACGGAGCCGATGTCTTCGGGCGCATAGCGCTGACCAACGCTCGAGTAAATACCAACCTGCTTGAACAGGTTAGCCATGCCAAAGGTACGCGCTTCGTCTGCGACGATTGGCACAATACGGGGACCGAGTTCTGCGTCCTTGAGCAAGTTACCTAGCATCCGCACGAACGCCATGGTGGTGCTCATCTCTTTGCCGTCAGCCTTGAGTGCGAAGCCACTGTATTGTTCGATGGCAGGAACATTGATTGTTTCACAAGCTGTTTCGCGCTTAGGCAAATAGCCACCGAGACGTTCGCGCTGCGTCTGTAGATATTTCATTTCGGGGCTGTCTGGCGCGGGCTTGTAAAAGCTAAGCGAGGTGGCCTGTTCGTCCGTTAATGGCAAGTGGAAGCGATTACGAAACTCGATCAAGTCGGCATCATCGAATTTCTTTTGGCTGTGGGTCGTCATTTTCCCTTGACCAGCACTCCCCATGCCATAGCCTTTTTTGGTGTGCGCCAGAATGACGGTTGGCTGGTCTTTATGGTTAGCCGCTGCGGCATAGGCTGCGTGGATCTTGACTAAATCGTGTCCGCCACGTTTGAGTCGATCGATCTGGTCATCGGTCATGCCTTGCGCGAGGCGCGCGAGTTCTTCGTTCTGTCCAAAGAAGTTGTCGCGATTGAAGCGGCCATCTTTTGCTGCGAAGGTTTGCATTTGACCGTCGACGGTGTTGGCAAAGGCGCGCGTAAGAGCGCCCGTGACATCGCGCGCGAAGAGTCCGTCCCAGTCGCTTCCCCATATGAGCTTAATGACGTTCCAACCAGCACCGATGAAGAGTTTTTCTAGTTCATCAATGATACGGCCGTTACCGCGGACGGGGCCATCGAGACGCTGCAGATTGCAGTTCACGACCCACACGAGGTTATCCAACCCTTCGCGCGCGGCAAGCGTGAGCGCGCTCATGGATTCTGGCTCATCCATTTCGCCGTCGCCAAATACCCCCCACACTTTGCGGCTCGAGCAGTCGAGTAGATTTCGGTGCGTCAGATAACGCATAAAGCGTGCGTGGTAAATCGAGCTAATAGGCCCGATCCCCATTGAGCCCGTCGGAAACTGCCAGAAGTCTGGCATGAGCCATGGGTGAGGGTAGCTAGAGAGTCCCTGGGCACCATGCTGGATGGCTTGAATTTCTTGGCGATAGTGCGTTAAGTCTTGTTCGCTGAGCCGGCCTTCTAGAAAGGCACGCGCATAGACACCCGGTGCGCTGTGTGGTTGAAAGAAAACTAAATCGCCACGGTGTTGCCCTGGCTCGGTACCACGCCGCGCTTCAAAAAAATGATTGAAGCCTGTCTCAAATAGATCAGCAGCACTTGCGTAACTGGCGATATGCCCACCAAGTTCGCCGTATGCTTGATTGGCACGCACAACCATCGCCAGAGCGTTCCAGCGCATGATGGAGGCAAGGCGCTCCTCGATGGCCAGATCCCCCGGGAAAGCTGGCTGCTGATCGACCGAGATCGTGTTGACATAAGGGCTATTGAGGTCGGGATGCCAACCGAGTCTCACCGTGTGGGCGGTGCGCACAAGCTCATCAAGTAAATACTTCGCTCGCTCTGGTCCGGCTTGTTCGAGCACGGCAAGAAAGGCCTCTTGCCACTCTCGGGTTTCGGCGCTATCCGCATCCGGTGATGGGTTAAGCCAGGAGCTCATGCGTGGGTCGATGGAAGCGTTCATGCGCAGTGATGTGTTGAAGTGAATGAATAAAACATTCTAAATACTTCTGTGCGGCATGAGATGCCTAATTTTGTAACAAAAAGCTATAATTGCAGCATTAAATGCTTTTAATGGTCGATAAATAAGAATGATTAGCTTAGATTCTATCGATTTAAAGATTTTGTCAGAGCTGCAAAACGATGGGTCACTCTCTAATATCGAGCTAGCCCGGCGGATCCATTTGAGCCCATCGCCCTGCCTGGCGCGCGTACGGGCCCTCGAAGCAGCCGGCGTGATTGACCGCTATGTGGCGCTCACAAACGCTAAGGCCTTGGGCTTGGGGCTTAATGTATTTATCAATATCAGCCTGAAGAGCCAAAGCAAAGAGTCGCTTGGGCATTTTGAACAGCGCATTTGTGAGCACGACGAGGTCATGGAGTGTTATCTGATGACGGGCGATAGCGACTATTTAATTCGCGTCGCCGTTGCCGACATTGCGGCACTCGAGAAATTCATTCTTGAGCAACTGACCCCGATCCCTGGAATTGAAAAAATTCGCTCAAGTTTTGCATTGAAGCAGGTACGCTATAAGACTGCGTTGCCATTGCCAGTATGAAGGACGTATAGTAGGGCAACGTAACAATGCAAAATATAAAGACAATACTGTTCAAAGGAAAAACTATGTTTGTTCGTAAGCTTAAAGTCTGGTCCGCTGCGTTAGCGCTTAGCGTCGTGTGTGCGCCTAGTATGGCTGCATGGCCCGATGACCAAACGATTGAATTAGTTGTGGGTTTTGCACCAGGAGGTGGGACAGACTTGATGGCACGTGCGCTCGTCCCTTTTCTAGAGAAGAAACTCGGTGGGAAGACGCGCATTGTTGTAGTGAACAAGCCCGGCGCTGGTGGTGAAATCTCGACTGCTTATTTAGCACGTGCGAAGCCCGATGGTTATACCGTTGGGTTTATTAATGTGCCAGGTTTTGTGTTTATACCCATGTATAAACAGGCCTCCTATAAAACAGACGACGTCAGAATTATTGCGCGTGTAGTCGATGATCCTGCTGTGTTGATGGTGCGCTCGGATGCGAAATTCCGAACAATCCCAGCCATTCTTGAGGCCCTAAAGAAAGATCCTGGCTCGCTCTCCTTTGCCACAAGCGGTCGCGGCACCAGCGGACATCAGGCTTTGCTTAAGATTGAATCGGCTGCGAACGTGAAGGGCACGGACATCGCCTTTAAGGGGGCGGGAGAGTTCAAAAGCGCATTGATTGGTGGGCACGTCGACTTTGCGATTGCAAGCGTGGGTGAGTATCTTGCTGGTTATGGCGATATGAAAACAATTACCCCTGTCGCAGTAATGAACCCGACACGCGTGTCCGCGATCCCTAACGTGCCCACGATAGACGAATCAGGTCTCAAAGTCCGCGTGACCTCAGAGCGTGCCATT
>JBILHV010000173.1:0-4454 GCA_044350305.1 Burkholderiaceae bacterium | reverse complement strand
CATCTGATCAACCATCTGCGGCGCAGCACCTAAATAGTTCGCGGGATCACACAATGCATCGATGCGCGCGCGATCAAGCTTGGCATTCACCTTCACATCCAAATACAAAACCTCAGCCAGCTTCTTGCCTTGCGTGGCCGCAAGACGACAGGCGTCATAGACCACGTCGTGCGCAGTTTGACGACCAATGTGTGGAGCCAAGCCCATCATTACCGCCTCAGCCACAATAAGGCCACCCGTCAAATCCAGGTTTTTCAGCATGCGCTGCGTATCCACTTCCAGACCGCTCAGCATAAATTTCGCCTGACGTAGTGCCCCCGCCGTCAAAACAAATGACTCCGGAATCGCAGACCATTCAATATGCCAAGGACCCGTTGCGCGCTCGAAATCTTGAACCATCGCATCTAACGCTAAGCCCGCGTGCTGCCTGACGGCTTTAGAGGCACTCAACATCAGTTCGCAGGAAATGGGATTGCGTTTTTGAGGCATCGTGCTTGATGCACCACGCCCTTTGACAAACGGCTCAAACGCTTCGCCGAGCTCGTTCGTCATCATCAGCATAATGTCGAAGGCTATCTTGCCAAGTGATCCCGTGACAAGCGCCAAAAACTGGATGGTCTCCACCAACCCGTCGCGTGCAACGTGCCAAGTGACAGGCGCCAAACCCAACCCAAGTTCCTTCATTAGCGCTGCCTGCACTGGTAGACCCTGCTCACCTAGCGAAGCGAGCGTACCCGCTGCACCACCAAACTGGCCAATCAATACGCGAGGCTTAAGTTGTTCAAGGCGCTCTCGGTGACGTCGTACCATCAACAACCACACCGCCGCCTTGTAGCCGAACGTAATCGGCAAGGCATGCTGCAAATGTGTGCGGCCCGCCATGGGTGCATCGCGATAGGTGGCGGACAACTGATCCAGAATCTGGTCGAGCTCCGTCAGATCGGTTTCGATGATCTCTAGCGCTGCGCGCACCTGCAACACCGTGGCGGTATCCATGATGTCCTGTGTGGTCGCACCCCAATGCAAATACTCGCCCTCTGGGCCGCACATTTTGGATAACTGATGCACCAAAGGCAAAATCGGATAACCAACAATCTCGGTTTCGCGCTTCAATTCCACCAGATCAAGTTTGGTGGAGTCAGCACGCTGGCCAATAGCAGTGGCAGCCGCCTTCGGGATAACGCCTAGATCACCCTGAACTTTGGCCAATGCGATCTCGGTCTCGGTATAGCGGTACAGCGTCGCAGCGTCGTCAAACACGGCACGCATGGCGGCAGTACCGAACATGTCCTTAAAAATCGCGGATTCAAGCATTGAGATAGGCATAGGGTTTTTAAGCTGAAAAAAGTTACTTACATAGTAATATCAAATTACTTTTTATTAGAGGAGATGCACACCAAATGAAAATCACCTTAGTACGTAAATTAATGTTGGCTGCTGGACTCGCGGCAGCTGCACTTTCTGCCTCTGCTCAAGAATACCCATCGAAAATTATCACGATGGCGATGCCTTATGCACCAGGCGGTCCCGGTGACACGATCACCCGTCTTTTCGCTTCAACCATGCAAAAAACGCTGGGGCAACAAATTGTTGTCGAAAACGTTGCTGGGGCTGGTGGCAGTATTGGTACAGCGAAGGTTGCTCGATCAACACCCGATGGCTACAACCTGCTCATGATTCACATCAGTCATGCCACGAATTCGCTGATGATCAAGAACCTTTCCTACGATCCCGTGAAAGACTTTGAACCGATTGGCTTGGCTACGGTCGGTCCCATGGTGTTGGTCGCGCGCAAGGACTTCCCACCTGTGGGCACTCAAGAGTTCGTGGATTACATCAAAAAGAACGGCGAAAAAATCAGCATGGGTAATGCAGGTGCTGGTTCCGCGTCGCATCTCTGTAGTCTGCTGTTTATGGAAACGCTTGGCATTAAGCCAACGTTAATCCCTTACAAAGGAACCGGACCCGCTCTCAATGACTTAATGGGCGGCCAGATCGATTTGCTTTGTGACCAAACAACGGGCACGATCCCAGCGATCAAAGCGAATCGCGTAAAGGCCTATGCCGTCGCCGGCAGCAAACGCCTCGACTCGTTGCCTGACCTCCCCTCCCTAAATGAGGCCGGTGTCAAAGGGTTTGACATTAGCATCTGGTTTGGACTCTACGCGCCAAAAGGCACGCCGAAGCCGATCATCGACAAGTTGTCGGATGCCTTGGCAAAAGCGGTCTTGGATCCGGTGGTCAAAGAACGCCTCGAAGGCATTGGTAGCGCGCCTGTCCCACCTGCACTGGCAACGCCCGCCAAACTACGTGAACATCTTAAAAATGAAATTAATATGTTCACGCCACTGATCAAATCGGCTGGACTTTACGTCAACTGATTATCTCGTAACGCTTTAGCCGCTTCCTTGGCCCGGTCGTTCGCTGCACGCAGCCGGGTCAATTCTTCGGGGCTGACGCACTCCACATTCGAGTAATCACGCTTCCACGCGTGCGACTCGCTCCAGCGCTGGGGCGATTGCACTGTGGTGCGCGCAGCGGGTGCAGACTCTAGCGTACGCAATGCAAGCTCCAAGGTTGCAGCTTGCGACGCCGGGTCTTTCGGCTTACCGGCCGCGTTACCCAAGGGAAAATCGCTAAACATGGCACGCGGAACTCCGCAGTGCTCAACAATATCTTTCGCACAAGCCAACAATACGGTCGAGATGCCCGCCGCCTCAAGATAGCGTGCAACCAGGCTCAATGTTTGATGGCACACAGGACAGTTCGGCACAAGCACCACAGCCTGCACGCCCTCTTCTTGGCAACGACGAAGCACTTCAGGACAGTCCACCTCTAGCGTATGACGCTGACTGCGATTGGTGGGCACACCAAAGAAATGATTTGCCAGACGACCGATACGGCCTGTCGACACTGCGGCGCGCAAGGCTGGCAGGGGAAACCAAGTATTCCTGTCTTCCATTGTCGTGTGCTTACGATCAATGGCTACATGCGAGACCCGCACGTCATGGTCCACAGAGCTATCGCCTGAGTAGACTTTATAAAACTTCGCTTCAGCGTTGTAAGGCGCACCAACACCTTGTTCACCTTTACTCGGGTCGTAAGGAGATGCGGTACTGATTAAAGCGACGGTTGTTTGAGCAAGCGGTTGCGCCAACGGCGTAAACGGCACGTCAACATAATGTGCCCATCTATACGGATTGCCGTAACCCAACGCGAGGTACCAGTCCCGCGTGCGCTTCATATAGGGAATTGGCGCATCATCATCCGGCGCAAATCCTAGCTCAGCGTCTGACGGAGGTTGAGGGGCATCATTTTTGTTCATGATTTTTCCTGGGGGTTGTCGTACCCAAAATAATTCCAAAGATAATCAATGCGGCAGCAATAAGTAAAGCGACGCCGAGCGTTTCACCCAATACTAGGCTTGAACATACCAAACCGATCACGGGTACGCCTAGTAATCCCATGGATACCGCACTCGCAGGAAGGTCTCGGCTCACGACATTCATCAACCAGTACGCCAACCCATTGCCTAGCAAACAATTGAAGCCCACCAGCAGCACAAACTCGACTGACCATTTTATTTCGGGCAAACCTTCGATTGCTAACGCAAGGACTAATTGTGTGAGACCACCCACCAACATTTGCCAGGGCAGTAACGCGAAAGGCGGCGTGACCCACTTGTGCGCACGACCATACACAATCGAACCGGCCCAAAGCAATGCCGCCAGCAAGACAAAACCATGGCCAATCAACACATCGCGATCAGACCAATCCAGTTCGCCCGGCTGCAACAGCAGCACGAGTCCAAGCATCCCGACAACCAAGCCTGTCAATTTACGACGCGTCAGTTTTTCACCCAGGAAAAACCAAGCGGCGGGCAATACCCAAAGCGGTGTTGTATACGCAAGAACAATCGATTTTCCCGCACTCATGTACTGAATGCCGATACTGACCAGCACAGAGAACCCGACCATATGCAACAAGCCGATCGAAAACACAACGGGCAGATCAGCGCGTACTGGCACCTTCAGACGACCGGTAAAGAGGCATAAGCCAAAGAACAACACACATGCCGGCAATAATCGTAACGCAGTCACCCATATCGGAGAGATATACGCCAGTGACATTTTGGCAATGACCCAGTTCACGCCCCAAATCAGGACAAGCAAAGCCAACAACAAAATCGCCCGACGACGACGAGCCGCATCAACGCTCATTTGTGTCGAATCGAAATCCGCCTGTTTGGTTCACTTCAATACGACCAACACTTGGACTTGGAAAATGGGCAGGGAAAATCAGGTGGCCCGACCCCGCATGCTTTTCAATTAACGCGGTGCGAGTCGCGCGCGCCAACGTTCGGTCCTCATCGGCAACGGTCGACATGTCTGGATACCGGAGCTGAATCTGATGATGCAACACGTCGCCGGTCATGACACCCTGTTGACCTTGCG
>JBILHV010000171.1:0-4495 GCA_044350305.1 Burkholderiaceae bacterium | reverse complement strand
GAAACATGCATGATCGCGCGCTGAATCACACGCTGAAAGCCCAGCGTGGGCTGCGTATCAACTTCGGCTCCGGCCGGGATAACGGGCGTGTTGTCCGTGATGAATTTACGTAGATTGCTACGCAGCTCATCGATATTTGCCGCACAGGCGCGCAACACTTCAATGGCCGCAGCGTTATCAAGTAGCGAGAGCAACAAGTGCTCAACGGTGATGAATTCATGACGCGCGGAACGCGCCTCGACAAATGCCATATGCAGACTTACTTCAAGCTCTTGGGAAATCACATTTCCTCCGACATTCTTTCAATTTGAAACACCGTTAATCTGCATTCTATGCTTTTCAGAAAAGAATAAATGCGTGGCACGTAAAAACCTTTTTCCTTGATCGGATTCACTTGTTCAAGAACCTTCATTTTGTTAGGCATCACCGGCGGGCTCCATGACACACTGCAAAGGGTGTTGGCGAGCACGGGCGAACTGCGCCACCTGTGCGATGCGACTCGCCGCGATATCGTGCGGGTAAACCCCACAGACGCCCTTGCCTTCGTGGTGTACTTGCAACATGATCCGCATCGCCTCTTCCTGGCCCTTGCCGAAGAACTTTTGCAGGACCTGCACCACGAACTCCATCGGGGTGTAATCATCATTGAGCAAAAGCACTTTGTACATAGGAGGCGGAGCCGTTTTCGCGGTTTGTTTTTCCACAACGAGATCGGGCGGTAACGACGTGCGGGTGACCATAGGAGATGACAATTCTATTGAGGGGAAATTAGGTATTTTCGTAACAAACTTAGCAATAAAGCCACAAATGCAGGGTCATGTTAGGCAAACCGATACTTGACGAATTCATCAAACCTGCCCAATATCGCACCACACTCAAGAAATTTTGGGTAATTGGATATCAAATGCTAGGGCTTAAGGCATCATCATAATCTCGAGCGTGCGATTTGATTTGTACAAACTTAAGAAGAGGCAGTCGGCATGTCAGATTCGACGAGTACTGGCCCTAAGGTCATCGGAACGGTTAAGTGGTTTAACGACGCAAAAGGCTTCGGGTTTGTCACACCAGACGATGGTGGTGAGGACTTGTTTGCACACTTTTCGGCAATTCAGATGAATGGTTTCAAAACACTGAAAGAAGGCCAAAAAGTAGCGTTCGAAGTCACACAGGGTCCGAAAGGAAAACAAGCGACTAATATTACTGCCGCTTGATAGGCTAGGGGTGAATAACCCCTCGGATACTGTTGATGTGTAAATGGCTCTGCCTTCTTAGACAGCGCAGCCTTCGGGTTGCGCTATTCTTGTTGTTTGTCGCTCTTGCGATGATCGGCGCACCTCCTGTGGCGAACGCACAGACGGTTGTGCCGTTGCCTGTAAAACAGCTCACGGTTGGGATGCATGTGATTCGTGCCGAGGTTGCGTCCAACTACGAGAACCGAGCCAGAGGATTGATGTACCGCAAAGAGCTCGCAGCCAACGCAGGCATGCTCTTTGTGTTCCCCTACCCAGCAGTTCAATGTTTCTGGATGCGTAACACCCTGATTCCACTGTCGATTGCCTTCATCGCCGATGACGGGATGATCATCGACATAATCGACATGACTCCCATGACAGAAAACTCACATTGCTCTAGCAGCGCAGTACGGCTCGCGCTCGAGATGGAGCAAGGCTGGTTCGCTAAACGTGGCATCACGATAGGCAAAAAAATAGGCGGATTGCAATAACCCGCCTACCGATTGCACGTCGTTGAGTCTTACACGCGCTCGACAATCAACGCGATACCTTGACCCACCCCGATACACATTGTGCACAGTCCGTAGCGCCCACCAGTCTGTTCAAGCTGATGCACGGCGGTCATCACCAGACGCGCACCACTCGCACCAAGCGGATGCCCCAACGCGATGGCGCCACCGTTTGGATTCACCCGTGGATCGTTATCTGCGATTCCAAGCAGGCGCAATACGGCCAGCCCTTGCGCAGCGAAGGCTTCATTTAATTCGATCACATCCATTTGAGCCATCTTTAGGCCAGTCATGGCAAGCACTTTCTCAGAGGCAGGGGCTGGACCGATACCCATAATGCGCGGCTCAACGCCAGCAGTGGCCATCGCGACCACGCGCGCACGAGGTTTGAGTCCATGTTGCTTAGCCGCTTGTTCACTAGCGATCAACATCGCCACCGCACCATCATTCACCCCCGACGCATTACCCGCAGTGACAGTGCCGTCCTCTCTCACGACGCCTTTCAATTTCGTAAGCGCCTCGATACTGGTTTGACGCGGGTGCTCATCTTTCGCCACTAAAATTGGATCGCCCTTCTTCTGCGCAATCGACACTTTTACAATTTCGCTATCAAAGAATCCGGCTTGTTGTGCCGCAGCCGTTTTCTCTTGGCTCGCCATCGCAAACAAGTCTTGATCCTCTCGAGAGACCTTAAACTGAACCGCAACATTCTCTGCAGTCTCTGGCATGGAATCTACGCCGTACTTCGCCTTCATCAACTTATTGACGAAACGCCAACCAATCGTCGTATCAAAAATAGAAGCGTTGCGGGAGAATGCCGAATCCGCCTTGCCCATGACAAAAGGCGCGCGTGTCATGCTTTCAACACCGCCCGCCAACATTAAGGATGCATCACCCGCACGAATCGCGCGCGCGGCAGTACCAACGGCGTCCATCCCTGAGCCGCACAGCCGATTGATCGTGCCACCGGGCACCACATCTGGCAGGCCAGCGAGCAGCGTCGCCATACGCGCGACGTTGCGGTTATCTTCGCCTGCCTGGTTAGCGCAACCCATCAGTGCATCATCAAGCTTTGACCAATCGACCTTGGTGTTGCGCGCGGCAAGCTCCCGAATCGCAATCGAGAGCAGATCATCGGGCCGAACCGACGCAAGCGCGCCACCATAGCGACCAAACGGTGTGCGAATCGCATCACAAATAAAAGCATCGATTGTCATGACATCTTCCCCAATGTTGTAAGAATTTTCAATTGAGGAATCTTAGCGCATCGAGCAAAAAAAATGCCGGCACAAGGCCGGCATCGATCGGACAGAAAGTGCTTAGCCGAAATTCTTAGCGGCGAACGACCAGTTCACGAGGCTCCAGAAGCTCTCGAGGTACTTTGGGCGCGCGTTACGAAAATCGATGTAATAGGCATGTTCCCAGACGTCACAGGTCAACAATGGCACATCAGCCGTTGTCAAAGGTGTCGCGGCGTTGCTGGTGTTGACGATATCAACCGAACCATCAGGTTTTTTAACCAGCCAGGTCCAGCCAGAGCCGAAATTGCCAGCCGCTGACTTATTGAAGGCTTCCTTAAAGGCCGCAACGCTGCCCCACTTGGCTTTAATCGCATCAGCAAGCTTACCGGTTGGTTCGCCACCCGCATTAGGTGCCATGCTGTTCCAGTAGAACGTATGGTTCCAGATTTGCGCTGCGTTGTTGAATACGCCACCCGAAGATTTCTTGACGATTTCTTCAAGGGAAGCGGACTCAAACTCAGTACCTGGGATTAAGTTGTTCAGGTTGGTCACGTAAGTCTGGTGATGTTTGCCGTAGTGGAACTCGAGCGTTTCTTTCGAAATGATCGGAGCCAAGGCATCCATGGCATAGGGCAAAGCTGGAAGTGTGTGGGCCATTGCTGCAAATCCTCTTGAATGTAGGTAAAACGAACAGGCTAATCATATTGTATCGGACACTGAATGATGCGACACGCATCCCATAATCGGTTAAGGGTTAAGGCCTAAGGGTTAAAGTGGGACGCCTATCCACCATCAGACGGTCGAATGTCTTGCACGTCAACGGTGATGCCGCCTTCTGAAAGCGTCACATCAAGCTGTGCACCCAGCTTTAAGCTTGCGGCCTGCCGCACAATCTCGCCCCGTCCATTTCGCACAATGGCGTAACCACGCGCAAGGGTGTGCGACGGGCTCAGCGCACGCAACTGGGCCTGCACCGCCCCCAGTCTTGCCGTATTGTCTGCACCCGCACGCTGCTGCGCGGCAACCATGGCGCGCGCGGCGCGGGCAAGCCTGGCGCGGGGCAGAGATAAGTCTGGCAACTGGCCTTGCAGACGATCATGGGCACGAGCAGCCAAGGCCTTTCTGCGCTGTGCGGTCTGTTGCCAAACCGATTGCAAACGAAATTTTAGTCCGCTCAGACGCTCAGCCTGATGCATTAAGCGATCACCTGGTGACACCACGGCCGCAGCAGCGCGGTCCAGACGTTGGGCCAACCGCTCAAGTTTGCGTTGCACCTCGCGGTTGAGTTGGTCAGCCAGGCCCTCGACTTCAGCCAAGAGTGCCGCACGCGTCATACAAACGAGCTCTGCAGCCGCCGTGGGGGTTGGCGCGCGAACATCGGACACGAAGTCCGCAATCGTGAAGTCTGTTTCATGCCCAACGCCAGACACGACCGGCAAGAGGCTTGAGGCAATATCACGCGCCAGCCCTTCGTCGTTAAAGCTCCAAAGGTCCTCAATACTCCCACCCCCTC
>JBILHV010000017.1:0-13717 GCA_044350305.1 Burkholderiaceae bacterium | reverse complement strand
GCGCGGACTTGCGGCGCTGGACTTGCGCCGATGCTGCGCGCCGCGACGGAGTATTTGGGTGAGCCCCATCGCATGGAGTTTATTCGCACGGTTGGTGGCGTGGACTTCTTTAATGACAGCAAGGGAACCAATGTTGGTGCGACGGTGGCTGGGCTAGATGGCTTGGGTCGTCGATTTGTATTGATCGCTGGGGGGGTTGGCAAGGGGCAGGATTTTTCGCCGCTCGCGCCAATCATTGCAAAACATGCCCGCGCTGTGACGCTGATTGGGCAGGATGCGACCCTGATCGCACAGGCATTAAGCCCGAGTGTGGCGCCCATCGATTTCGCGACTGACATGCAGAATGCCGTCGCGCTTGCGTTTAGTCATGCGACAGAGGGAGACGCCGTGGTCTTGTCGCCTGCGTGCGCGAGCTTTGATATGTTTCGTAATTATCCGCATCGTGGGCAAGTGTTTGCCGATGCAGTTTCTGAGTTGGCGCTTGAGCAAGGGGAGGTGGCGTGAGTCTCTTTGCTGAGCTGACCGCGAGTGTGAATGCCGTACCGCCTGGCCGCACAGCCATGCGTAACTACGATGTGGTGTTAATTGTGGCCAGCGCGATATTGGTTGGTATCGGTATTCTCATGGTGTATTCAGCCGCGATCGCGTTAGCAGACGGTCCGCGTGGACAAAATTTCAGTCGCTATTCCTTTGTAATCAGACAGTCTGTCTTTGCCGTAATCGGCACCTTCTTGGCGACATTGGTGCTGACGGTTCCGATCCACGCATGGCGGCGCACCTGCATATGGTTTTTCGGCTTTGCAGTCGTGTTGTTAATTTTGGTCCTAATCCCTGGAATTGGACGCAAAGCGAACAACGCCTGGCGTTGGTTGCCCATTGGACCACTGACGTTTCAGCCTTCTGAAATGATGAAGCTCGCGATGGTGGTGTTTACCGCGGATTACGTCATACGCAAGCAGGAATACATTCAAAGTTTTACGCGCGGCTTCTTGCCGATGGCTGTGCTGTTGGGCGTCGTCGCCTTTCTCTTGATGAAAGAGCCTGACCTTGGGGCGCTCATTGTCATCGTATCCATAGCGATGGGTATTTTGTTTCTGGGCGGGATCAACGCACGGATTTTTTCGGCGCTCGTGGGGGGGCTGCTTGTGGCGTTCTCGATGGCGATTTGGTTATCACCCTGGCGACGCGACCGATTATTCGCGTACCTTGATCCGTGGAATCCAGATTACGCCCAGTCTAAGGCGTATCAACTCTCGCACTCTCTGATGGCGATTGGACGAGGAGAGTGGACCGGTGTGGGCCTTGGCGGTAGCGTGGAGAAGTTGCACTATCTACCGGAGGCGCATACAGACTTTATCGTCGCCGTGATTGGTGAAGAGTTGGGATTTATCGGCATCTTTACGGTGGTTTCTCTGTTTGCGGTCATTGTTTATCGGTGCTTTGAAATCGGTCGACAAGCGATCGCCATGGAGCGCGTGTTCGGTGGTCTGATTGCGCAAGGTGTTGGCGTCTGGTTTGGCGTACAGACGTTCATCAACATTGGTGTGTGTTTGGGCCTGTTGCCGACAAAAGGATTGACGCTTCCGCTTGTCAGTTACGGCGGTTCGGGTATTTTGATGAACTTGATTGCCGTGGCAATAGTGCTGCGAGTTGACTTTGAAAACCGTAATTTGATGCGTGGGGGCCGAGCATGAGCTTGAACTCCCCAGTAATTCTCATCATGGCAGGCGGAACCGGCGGCCACATCATGCCAGGTCTAGCGGTTGCCGATGTCTTGCGTGACCGAGGTTGGACGATCCGCTGGTTGGGACATCCCGAAAAAATGGAAGGCAAGCTCGTCCCCGCTCGTGGCTACGAGTTGTGCCCTCTGCGCTTTGCCGGTTTGCGCGGCAAGGGGTTCGTGGATCAGCTCAAGGCGCCCTTCCGTTTCGTACGCGCGCTGGCTCAAGCATGGACGCACTTCACGCGCGTCAAGCCCAATGTCGTTCTCGGTATGGGCGGCTATGTTGCCTTTCCTGGCGGGGTGGTCAGTGCCTTACGTTCAAAGCCGTTGGTATTGCATGAACAAAATGCGATTGCTGGCATGACGAATCGCTACTTATCCTATCTTGCTAAACGTGTATTGAGCGGCTTTCCTGGGGCGATATTAGGCGCTGAGGTGGTCGGCAATCCAGTGCGTGAGGAGGTCGTGCGTCTTCTGGATCCCGTTGACAGATATGCGCAGCGAACTGGTGCGTTGCGCGTGCTCGTCGTGGGGGGAAGCCTTGGCGCCACCGCTTTAAACACCTTGCTGCCTCGGGCATTCGCGAATATGAGTCCAGACACCCGACCGATCGTGACGCATCAAGCCGGTGCTCAACACATTGACGCTTTGCAGCGCGCATATGCCGAGGAGGGAGTACAGGCCAATTGCGTAGCCTTTATCGAGGATATGGCCAATGCACTTGGTCAGACCGATCTACTGATCTGCCGGGCAGGAGCGATGACTGTTGCCGAAGTTTCTGCCGCGGGGGTTGCGGCACTGTTTGTCCCATTCCCGTTTGCAGTGGATGATCACCAGACCGCCAATGCAAAATTTTTGACTGATGTCGGTGCGGGCTGGATATTGCAACAGAAGGATATGACTGCAGAGAGTGTGGCGCAATGGTTATCGGTTCGTACGCGTGAAGAGTTGAGCGCGGTAGCGCAGCGCGCGCGTACGTACGCTCAACCCTATGCCGCCCAGCGGATTGCGGACATTTGCGAAGAATTGGCCGGAGGCAATCGATGAAACATCGTCTTCAGCATATCCATTTCGTTGGTATTGGCGGTTCTGGTATGAGCGGAATTGCTGAGGTACTACTGAATTTGGGTTATCAGATTTCAGGTTCAGATCTCGCGCATTCGGCGGTCACGCAGCGGCTGCAAGAGCTGGGGGCGACGATCGCGCTGGGTCATCAGAAAGAAAACGTCCTCGGTGCCGACGCGATCGTGACATCGACTGCCGTAGCGAACAACAACCCGGAAGTGATCGCTGCGCGTGAAGCCCGCATCCCTGTTGTGCCGCGCGCCGTAATGTTGGCTGAGCTCATGCGGCTTAAGCGTGGCATTGCAGTAGCGGGCACCCACGGAAAGACGACCACCACAAGTCTAGTGGCGAGTGTGCTGGCGGCTGGCGGACTGGACCCCACCTTCGTAATTGGTGGTCGCTTGAATTCCGCTGGTGCGAATGCTGGTTTGGGTGCCGGTGACTACATCGTTGTCGAGGCTGACGAGTCCGATGCCTCGTTCTTGAATTTGTTGCCTGTGATGGCCATCATTACGAACATTGATGCGGATCACATGGATACGTATGGGCACGACATCGCACGGCTCAAGAGTGCTTTTGTTGAGTTTACGCAGCGTCTGCCGTTTTATGGGAGCGCGATTGTGTGTTCGGATGATGCCAATGTCCGTGACATCATTCCCTTTGTGTCACGGCCACTCATCACCTACGGATTGAACGGTGATGCGCAGTTTTGCGCATCGAACGTACGTGCAATAGGAACGCGTATGCAGTTTGACGTTGCACGCACGACGCGACAAGGTACGTTGCCGTTGCTGTCAATTGATCTAAGTCTGCCCGGCAAACATAACGTGCTCAATGCGTTAGCTGCCATCGCAGTGGCGACAGAGCTTGGTGTCGATGATCTCGCCATCGCGAACGGGTTGTCGGGGTTCCGTGGTGTTGGTCGGCGATTTACTCAGGTTGGTGACTTTGTAGCAACCAAGGGCGGCAAGTTTAGTGTGATTGATGACTATGGGCATCATCCAGTTGAAATGGCAGCAACGCTCGCCGCAGCCCGAGGCGCTTGGCCGAAGCGTCGAATAGTCTTGGCATTTCAGCCGCATCGTTATACGCGCACGCGAGATTGTTTCGAAGATTTCGTTAAGGTCCTGAGCTCGGCGGATGCAGTCTTGCTCACGGAGGTGTATGCCGCTGGCGAGCCCGTAGTGGTTGCGGCCGATGGGCGCGCGCTCGCGCGTGGTGTGCGGGTGGCTGGCAAGGTTGAGCCTATTTTTGTTGAAGATGTGACGACGATGGCAGAAGCGATTAAGAGTTTCGCGCAGGATGGTGATGTCGTGATCGTGATGGGCGCTGGTTCTATCAGCAAGGTGCCGGAACAATTGGGGAGGCTGCGATGACGCAGGCGATGGGGCGTGTTGGCGTGCTCTACGGCGGCAATTCTGCTGAGCGTGAAGTGTCGATTATGTCTGGTACGGGTGTGCATACCGCCTTGGTCAGTCGAGGGGTCGATGCGCACCTCTTTGATACGGGTACCCGCAGCCTAGGTGAATTGGCCGACGCTAAATTTGATCGAGTATTCATTGCCCTGCATGGTCGATTCGGTGAAGACGGAACTATCCAAGGTGCGCTCGAGTTGCTAGGGCTCCCCTATACCGGTAGTGGACCTATGGCTTCCAGTCTCGCGATGGACAAAATCATGACTAAGCGAGTCTGGCTTGAAGCCGGCCTTCCTACGCCTGGCTATGTGGCACTGCTCGATGAGCGGGGCGTCACGGCGGCGGTCGATCGCTTGGGCTTACCTCTCATGATGAAGGCGCCTCATGAAGGGTCGACGCTTGGCATTTTCAAGGCCACGCATAAAGAAGATGCCCTCGGTGCCTACCGTCACGCGGCGCAGTACGACGACGTCGTCTTGGCAGAGCAGTTCATTTCTGGTCGTGAATTAACGGTCGCGATTTTGGGTGGTGGCGAGTCAGCGCGCGCCCTGCCTCTTATTGAAATCGTAGCGCCGGATGGTAACTACGACTACCAACACAAATACTTTTCTGACGACACGCGTTATTTGTGCCCGGCCCCAGTCGACCCTGCTCTTGCTGCGCATATCGCGCAAATGAGTGTTCAGGCCTACCGTGCGCTTGGTTGTGAAGGATGGGGGCGCGCAGATGTCATGCTTGACGCAGCCGGTAAGGCTTGGCTGATTGAAATGAATACCTCGCCGGGAATGACGGGCCATTCGCTCGTGCCCATGGCAGCAAAAGCAGTCGGGTTGGATTATCCCAGTTTGTGCATGCATATCTTGAGTGAGGCCCGCTGCAAAGTGAGTCGTCTCAAGCAAGAATAACGGAGCCAGTTGTGTGGAACGAAGCTCGTACGATCAACCGCTTGGCCAACACCTTAATGGTGTTGGCGGTGCTAGCCATGCTCGCAGGCGGCGTCTACTGGCTGATTCAGCGTCCGATGTTTGCCTTAACTGCGATCGAGATCGAACCTGCACCGAACAGTACATTGAAGTACGTGACCCCCGAGAATCTTCAGATGACGGTCGCCGGACACCTGACGGGCAATTTCTTCACAATCGATTTGCTAGAGACGCAAAGCATCTTCGAAGAGGCGCCTTGGGTACGCTCTGCGACGGTTCGTCGAATCTGGCCCAACATGTTGCGCATCTCGATCGAAGAGCAACAACCGCTGGCGCTTTGGAACGACAATCAAATGATCAACACGTGGGGCCAAGCGTTTACTGCCAACCAAGGGGAGCTCGACGACGACACCCAACTCCCACAGTTCGAAGGACCAGAAGGCCAAGAGCTGTTAGTCGTCAACCGCTACTCCGAGATGACGACTTGGCTTGCCCCGCTGGGATTGAACGTTCGCAAGCTTTCTTTGAGCGATCGACTTGCTTGGGAGGCGACGCTGTCAAACGATATGACGCTTGCCCTAGGCCGAGATCCAGGCGCCGATGCACCGAATACGCAGGCGGGTATACCCGGCGCCTTGCCTTTCGCTGCGCGCATCCGACGATTTGTACAAGCCTGGCCAGAAGCCAGTCAAAGAACCGGTGGTCGTGCGGTGACGCATATCGACCTTCGCTATCCCAACGGCTTTGCATTAACACTTGCCGCATTGCCAGAACCCATTCAACCTCAAAAGAAACGATAACGCCATGACCCGTGACATCAAGGATCTAATCGTCGCCCTCGACATCGGCACCAGCAAAGTCGTTGCTGTGGTCGCAGAGATTTTGCCCGAGGGCCGCTTTGAAGTGCTCGGCCTGGGGCAGCACGAGTCGCGCGGCATGCGCAAAGGTGTTGTTGTCAATATTGAAACGACCGTTAACTCGATTCAACGTGCGTTGGAAGAGGCTGAGTTGATGGCGGACTGCAAGATTCGCGATGTGTATACCGGCATCGCTGGTAGCCATATTCGCAGTTTTAACTCGAGCGGGATGGTAGCCGTCAAGGACAAAGAAGTGACGGCTGCAGACGTTGCCCGAGTGATTGAGACGGCAAAAGCCGTCAATATTCCAACCGATCAACAGGTGTTGCACGTTTTGACGCAAGAGTTCATCGTCGATGGACAGGAGGATATTCGCGAACCGATCGGGATGAGTGGCTTGCGTCTAGAGGTAAAGGTGCACATCGTAACGGGTGCGGTCAGTGCTGCGCAGAACATCGTCAAGTGCGTACGTCGTTGTGGGCTTGAAGTTCAAGATCTGATTTTGCAGCCCCTCGCATCGAGTTTGGCTTGCTTAACCGCGGATGAAAAAGAGCTCGGCGTGGTGTTGGTTGATATTGGTGGCGGGACCACCGATGTGGCGATCTATACCGGCGGGGCAATTCGGCATACTGCTGTTTTGCCGATCGCAGGTGATCAGATTACAAGCGATATTGCGCAAATGCTTCGTACACCGACGCCCGATGCCGAGGACATTAAGTTGAGGTTTGGAATTGCCAAACAAGTACTGGCGGATCCAGATGAGACGGTCGAGGTGCCTGGACTAGGTGATCGAGGCCCGAGGCAGGTTAAGCGACAAGCGCTTGGCGCAGTGATTGAGCCGCGTGCCGAAGAGCTCTTTGGACTCGTGCAACAAGTGATTCGTGAGTCGGGTTATGAAGACTTACTGTCATCTGGCGTTGTGCTGACAGGCGGCACATCCATGCTGCCTGGCATGGTTGAGCTGGCTGAAGATGTTTTTCTCAAGCCCGTGCGCATGGCGGTTCCGGATTATGACGGTAGTTTGGCTGATGTGATGCGCAATCCGCGCTTCTCGACCGTGATGGGATTGTTGGGCGAGGCGCGCATGCAGAGACTACGCGGCCGTAAGGTCACGCAACAGGGTGGAAGTTTCAAAGCAATTTTGGCGCGTATGAAAGAGTGGTTTATGCACTGATTTTGGTGCCCTCGGGCACCGAAAGGATTGGGCTTCGTCATGGTTGCCCGGTCTGATAGAGAGACGTTTCAAACCCGGCGCGGACACAGTCGGCGGTGAGTTTGAAGCGATTTCTAAATGGTAGTTGGGGAAGTTTAGAAACGTTTATTAATCAAGACTTGAGGGAGTCAATCATGATGTTTGAAATGTTAGATAGCGCAACTAAGGGCACGGTCATTAAGGTGGTCGGGGTCGGTGGTGCAGGCGGGAACGCTGTAGCCCATATGATCAAGTCCGGTGTGCAGGGTGTGGACTTCATTTGTTGCAATACCGATGCGCAAGCATTGGCTGCAACCAATGCACCTGTGCAAATCCGTTTGGGTCGCAGTGGACTGGGCGCAGGTGCTAAACCTGATCAAGGTCGTGCTGCGGCCGAGCTGGCTCGCGAAGAAATTCGTTCGGCCTTAAACGGAGCCAACATGGTCTTCATTACTGCCGGAATGGGTGGCGGTACGGGAACCGGTGCGGGCCCCGTCGTTGCTGAGGTTGCCAAAGAGTTAGGCATTTTGACCGTTGGTGTGGTCACCAAGCCTTTTTCTTTCGAAGGCCAAAAGCGGATGAAGATGTCCGAAGAGGGTATTTCTGAACTCTCTAAGTACGTTCATTCATTGATCGTGGTGCTCAATGAGAACCTGTATGAATTGATGGACGAAGACGCAACACAGTCAGACTGCTTTAAGGCGGCGGACGATGTGCTGCACAACGCTTGCGCTGGTATTGCTGAGATCATCAACGTGGAAGGCAACGTGAACGTTGACTTTGAAGACGTCAAGACGATCATGGGTGAGCAAGGTCAGGCAATGCTAGGTACTGCGGTTGCATCCGGACCGGACCGAGCAAAACTGGCTGCAGAGCAAGCTGTTGCGTGTCCATTGCTAGAGGGTGTCGACTTGAATGGCGCGCGTGGTGTGTTGGTCAATATTACGGCTAGCTCCCAGCTCAAGATGAAAGAAACGCGCGCAATCATGGACCACGTCAGCGGCTTTGCCTCTGCAGAGGCGACGGTCATTTTTGGTACGGCTTACGACGATTCGATGGGTGATAACTTGCGTGTCACGGTTGTGGCGACTGGTTTAGGCCGCGCGCAAAGTCGTCCGCACATTGTGTCGGGTGTGGAAACGGTCGAAATGCAGCGTACTGGGACGGACAATATGCCGATTGGTCAGCAGCAGCAAGACTTTGCTGTCCCGTCGGTATTGCGTAATCCTCGCACTCAAGCTTCGGCTCAGGTTCGCGCATTGGAAACAGCGGGTATGGAGCATTACGACATTCCCGCTTTCTTGCGCCGCCAAGCCGACTAAAGCCGCGCCGATTGCTCCCTTAGCCAGCCCCCCTGTCGGGGGGCTGGTAGCACGCACGGGTTCTCCCCAGACCCGTGCGTGTTTTTGTTCGTAATTTTGGGCATTTTTTGCGCATTGTGCAGTGCAATGTTTGCAAAAAAAGTATAATTCGGTAAGTTTTCAAGAGACTAACCTGCCTATATGTTTCGCCAGCGCACCATCAAACAACTCGTAAAAACCACCGGGGTTGGCCTGCACTCCGGCCGACGGGTCGAACTCACCTTGCGGCCAGCTGCTCCTGATACGGGGATTGTGTTTCACCGTATCGACCTGCCCGAGGTTGTCGATTTACCAGCGCAGGCTGGCATGGTCAAAGATACACGGATGGCCTCTGTCCTCGGGCAAGGCGCGGCCCGGGTATCGACTGTCGAACACCTGATGTCTGCCTTGGCAGGTTTGGGTATCGACAATCTTCATGTTGACCTCACAGCCGAGGAAGTGCCCATCATGGATGGCAGCGCTGCAACATTTGTGTACCTGTTGCGTTCGGCCGGCATTGAAGAGCAGGGCGTAGCCAAGCAGTTCCTGCGTGTTCTTAAGCCTATTGAAATCCGTGAAGGTGAGGGTGATCAGGCTAAATGGGCACGCCTCGAGCCGCACGAAGGTTTTTCGTTGGCGTTTTCGATTGATTTTCATCACCCAGCGATTGATTCAACTGCAAGTTTTGCCGAGATCGACTTTGCGACGCATTCGTATGTCAAAGAAATCGCACGTGCGCGAACCTTTGGCTTCGTGAACGAAGTCGAGGCCCTGCGCTCTGCGGGCTTGGCGCGTGGCGGGAGTCTCGATAACGCAATCGTCATGGATGAGTATCGCGTGTTAAACACGGATGGCCTGCGATATGACGATGAGTTCGTCAAGCACAAGATTCTGGACGCGGTCGGCGATCTCTACTTAATTGGTAAGCCACTTGTCGCGCGGTATGTTGCCTGCAAGTCTGGGCATGCGATTAACAATCAACTTGTACGTGCCCTATTGGCTCAGCAAGATGCTTGGGAGTTAGTTACTTACTCTTCTGTGTCCGCGGCGCCTGCGGCGTTTCGTCAAGAGTGGAAGCTGGCTTGACGCCCTGTTCTACCGGCTGGTGATGGGCCAGTAGTCTAGCCACGGCGTCAGCGAGTGGACCGGGCCTCAGATTTCTGTTCAATTCTTCAAATGCTTGTAGGTCTTGTTGGTCCAAGGCGCGCGTCTCTTTTTCTGGTTTTTTCGTATCAGGTAGACCGAGCCCGCCTTGAACGCGCAACTTGATTTCATCGATATTCCAGCCAGTAGACTGCAAGTGAGTGGTTACTCTCGGTGCAATCTGACGGAACTTTGCAGCGAAGGCGGCACTCGAAACCATGAGTGTCAAGGCGTGCGCCTCGAGTCTGATCACCTCAAAAGCGCTTCGCATCGTGGGTGGAATGGCCTCGCCGATTGCCGCCCTGAGTTTTAAGTGTAATTGCGCGGTGGCTAAGACGCTCGCAGCTTGGGAGTCATGACCAAGCCAGCCGATCAAGTGGGTGCTTCCTGAAGGGGACGTGGAGCGCGTCCTGCGGGGTGGGGGGCTGGCCATAAGTAAAGGATGTCGATGAAGTTAATAATTATGCCTTCGCGGCAAGGGCAGTATGCACCAATTACGCTAAGCGTTAGCCGATTGGTGCTGATTGTCGCTTTGCTGCTTGTGGCCGCGCTCATCGCAGGCGCGGTGTTGCAGCGCATGGTTTGGACGCTGCAACCTGAAACGCAACCGACTGCACTCGTGGTGGCAGCGATGACGCCTACCCCTGCTGGCGCGGGTTCAACGGATGATCAGGCGGTGCAGCTTTTGGCCATGAAGGTGGGTGAGCTGCAAGCCACGATCAAGCGACTCGACGGGCTGGGGCAACGGGTTGCGAAGGTGGCGGGGTTGCCTGGGGGCGATATCGCGATCGGGTCAGAGGCCCCCGAGGCCGCTGTTGTATTAGATGACCTCTGGGTGCCTTTACCGCCTGGACCACATGTGCGTCCACTTTCCGAGCTTGAAACTCAGCTCAATGCTGTCCAAGCCCGCGTCACGCGTCAAAGTGATTATTTTTCAATGCTTGATCTTGCAGTGACTGAACGGGCTGCGACGGTTGCTCGCTTACCGACAGCGATGCCGATTGAATCCTATCCATACTTAAGCTCTTCCTATGGGTGGCGACGCAACCCGTTTAATGGGCAGATGAGCATGCACGAAGGGCTGGACTTCAGCGCACCTGAAGGCACGCCCATCCGTTCGGCGTCTGGAGGGGTTGTCCGTACGGTCACGCAGCACCGCGGCTTTGGCAATATGCTCGAGATTGATCACGGGGAAGGTTTAATTACACGTTATGCGCATGCGAAAGTCATCCTGGTCAAAGAGGGCCAGCTCGTCACGCGCGGGCAACTCATCGCACGAGTGGGTTCAACGGGGCTATCAACTGGACCGCACCTTCACTTTGAGGTGCGGCAGGACGATCGACCGCTGGATCCGCGGGTATTTTTGGCGGGGCAACCGATGGCTAGCGCGCCGAGTGAAACTCAGCCCGTGTCGGTTGGACCCTCAGGCGTTACATGGCGACCACGCCTGCGTTAAACTGATCAACTTATCGCCACTATCTCTAGGCGTTTTGCTAATATTTTCTTAGCTTTATTTGTGTGATCATCACGCAAAATTGTCCGGGTCTCATACGCATGCTTTCTTTGCTTAAAAAAATATTCGGTACACAAAACGATCGCCTGCTGAAGCAATTGCGTCGACAGGTTAATCAGATTAATGCGCTTGAGCCTCAGATGCAGGCATTGTCCGACGCAGAGCTACGGGCCAAGACTGATGACTATCGTGCGCGCGTGCAGGCCGGCGCGTCGCTTGATTCGTTACTGATAGAAGCTTTTGCCGTTGTCAGAGAAGCAGGCGTACGTGTTTTTGGTATGCGGCACTTCGATGTGCAACTGATTGGCGGCATGGTGCTGCATTCGGGCAAGATCGCAGAAATGCGTACGGGTGAAGGCAAGACGCTGATGGCGACTTTGCCGGTCTACCTGAATGCCCTGAGCGGGCGCGGCGTGCACGTCGTAACCGTCAACGATTACTTGGCTCGGCGCGACGCTCAATGGATGGGCCGTTTGTATAGCTATTTGGGTCTGACTGTCGGTGTGGTTGTTCCCCAGCAAGCTAACGAAGAAAAAATTGCGGCATATCGTGCGGATATCACGTACGGCACGAACAATGAATTTGGCTTTGATTATTTGCGCGACAACATGGAATACCGTGTCGAGGATCGACGCCAACGCACACTTGTATATGCCATTGTTGACGAGGTGGATTCCATTCTGATCGATGAGGCGCGGACGCCTTTGATTATTTCTGGTCAAGCAGAGGATCACACGGAACTCTATGTTCGTATGAACGCAGTGCCGCCCTTACTGACACGCATGGCGACGGAGCCTAAGCCTCAAGAGCCCGAACCAGAAGGACACTATTGGGTTGATGAAAAAAACCATCAAGTTTTCTTATCCGAAACCGGGCACGAACAAGCCGAAGGCGTATTGACGCGTCTGGGCTTGTTGCCAGAAGGGCAGTCGCTGTACGAGCCGCGCAATATCAGCCTGATGCATCACCTCATGGCGGGCCTGCGCGCGCACAATCTTTTCCATCGTGATCAGCATTATGTTGTTCAGGAAGGTGAGGTCGTGATTGTTGACGAGTTCACGGGTCGCTTAATGGTGGGGCGTCGCTGGTCCGACGGTTTGCATCAGGCCGTCGAGGCGAAAGAAGGCGTGAAGATTCAGCTAGAGAATCAAACGTTAGCCTCCATTACATTTCAGAATTTTTTCCGTATGTACGAAAAATTGTCTGGTATGACTGGAACAGCCGATACCGAGGCCTACGAGTTTCAAGAGATCTACAGTCTTGAGACCGTGATCGTGCCGACCAATCGTCCGATGGTGCGTGCCGATCAGAACGATCAGATCTTTAAAACTGCATTGGAGAAATTCAAGGCGATCGAGGCCGATATACGCGACTGCCAAGAGCGTGGCCAGCCCGTATTGGTGGGTACCACGAGCATTGAGAACTCAGAACTGCTTTCGGGGATGTTAAGCAAGTCCGGTCTACGGCATGAAGTGCTGAACGCCAAGCAGCATGCGCGCGAAGCTGAGATTGTGGCTCAAGCGGGTAAGCCTGGAAACATTACGATTGCAACCAATATGGCTGGACGTGGTACGGACATTGTGTTGGGCGGCAGCATTGAAAAGCATATTGAGGCAGTGCGCGCCAATGAAGCGCTCTCCGAAGCGGACAAGCAAACGCAAATCGACTCGATGCGTCAAGAGTGGCAGTCGTTGAATGATCGCGTGAAGGCAGCAGGCGGTTTGCGCATTATTGGCACTGAGCGTCACGAGTCACGTCGTATTGATAATCAGCTGCGTGGTCGTGCGGGACGACAAGGTGACCCCGGATCTTCGCGCTTCTATCTTTCGCTCGAAGATCCGCTGATGCGTATTTTTGCGGGTGATAGGGTACGCGCAATCATGGAACGACTGAAATTGCCTGAGGGCGAGCCCATTGAGGCTGGCATGGTGTCGCGTTCCATCGAGACAGCGCAGCGCAAAGTTGAGGGTCGTAACTTTGACGTGCGTAAGCAATTGCTCGAATATGATGATGTGGCAAACGAACAGCGTAAGGTTTTGTACGCGCAACGTAACGAAGTGCTCGAGGCGCAAACAATTACCGAGACAGTCGACAATTTGCGTGATGGGACGTTCACGGATTTGGTGACAAAGCATGTGCCTCCGGGCTCGGTCGAAGAGCAATGGGATATCAACGCATTGCAAATGGCGCTCGAGGCCAACTGGCAAATTGCGTTGCCTATTGCGCAGATGGTTCAAGATACCAAGAGCATTAATGATGAAGACGTTTTAGAGAAAGTTCTCGAGGCCGCACAAGTTGCCTATCGTCAGAAAGTAGAGATGGTAGGCGCGGAGTCCTGGGCGGGTTTCGAGCGTTCCGTCATGCTTCAAGTGATCGATACGCAGTGGCGTGAGCATTTGTCAGCGCTGGACCATTTGCGTCAAGGTATTCATCTGCGCGGTTACGCACAAAAAAATCCAAAACAAGAATACAAGCGCGAAGCGTTTGAATTGTTCTCGGATATGTTGGATCGTGTGCGTGACGATGTCATACGCTTACTGATGACG
>JBILHV010000016.1:0-13752 GCA_044350305.1 Burkholderiaceae bacterium | reverse complement strand
TAATGCGATCAACATTGGGCTGCCGGTGTTTGAGTGTCCTGAGCTTGTCGTCGCGGTAAGCACAGGAGATCGTATTGATGTGGACCTCGCTGCGGGTGCGTTTTTCTTTGGTGCCAAGCGCTTTGACACGCCTCCATTGCCGCCTGTCATTCAGGCGATTGTCGATGCACAAGGACTCGTGCCTTACATTGTGAACGAGAATAAGCGGCGATCAGCCGACGGATCGAATCTATGAAGTTTCAGAGTCGCTGGTTTTGGGTCGCTGCTGCAGTGTTGGTGGCATTGAATGCCTTTGTCTACTTTTGGTGGGCGAATCGTCCATTAGTCATTCTCAAAACAACCGAACTCAACCGCGATATCGTCACGGGTTTGCAAAGCGAAGCTAATCGGCTGCAGCAAATTTTGGATGCGGCCTGCGGAACACCAGGCCTGGAGTCTTACAAGAGAGGGGAGATCGGGCCCGTGCAACCGGTAGCCACAGGATCCCCCGCGACACCACCCCCTGAGCCGAGTGCTTCGCTCCTGGCGCAAGATAAGCTGGTGGCGCTCCTTGATGCGGCGACCGTCAGAGTTCTCGTGTTTGGTGCGAACAATAAATATCAGGGCCACGGAACGGGTTTCTTTATTGATCAAAATACGATTGTCACTAATCGGCATGTCATCGAGAGTGGTCGCTCCTTTGCCATCACCAGCCGAGTCCTTGGCAAAGAACCGATCCCGGTTCGTCTAATCGCCGCCACGCGCGATTCGGAATACACCAACCCCGACTTCGCAATTTTGCGTGCAGATAAAGTGCCCGCGGGCATCGCCAAGCTTGCGATCGCGACCGAGCCCCAAGTGCTACAAACGGTGGTTGCAGCGGGTTATCCAAGTTCGGATATTCGTGTGGATGCGGATGTAGTGACGCCCAACACTGTCTTTTCGCAAGGCGAGGTGAGTGTTCTCCAGCGGCAGCGCAATAACATGGTGCTGGTCTTGCATACCGCAAAGATTGCGACGGGCAGTTCTGGAGGACCCTTGGTCAATCGCTGCGGCAATGTCGTGGGTGTCAATACATTCATCGGCGCCCAGGAAGACAAGTTTAGTGATCGTTCGCTGTATGCGCTGTCGGCTGCGGCCTTGCGTATATTCCTGGATCAAAATGGTCAGTCGTATACAAAAATGTCGAGCGAATGCGTCTCGGCTCCTAAGAACTGACGGCCAACGGACAGAGACGATTCATCATGCAAACTTTGCCAGTTGTCACACAGCGAAAACTTATCGATGTCAAAGGGATAAACGGCCAGCCCGTGTTCACCTATTATCAACAGTTGGTGAATCTGTTGCAACGCGACGCCGGTCAACCACCGCTCGCACCGTTTTTTGCAGAGCCTGTAGTCAATCCACTTAAGGGCGAGATAGCTTGGTCTACCAAGTTATCTGGTGAGGTCAGGTCCTTTGAGGCGCTCAGTCCGACAGAAAAAATTAACGTGGCGCAGAAACTGTCTGCGAATTGTCAACGGGTTCGCGCGCTCGCTCGGCAGATTTCGGGCGATGGCGCATCCTCTGCCTCTGCGCATGGTGCGCAAGCCTTGTTGGCCATGCTCTCTACGCCTGATGCGCTGAACTCAGTGTTCGTGGTGGGCGACCAACTGGTTATCGCCCAATGGGGGTGTATGCCCTATGGCGATAAATCGACTGATTTCGATCTCGATACGCGTTTTGCGCAAGCCTGGCGCCCAGCTGAAAAGATTGTTGCGACCCACAAAGCCAAGTCCGACCTGTCGGAAAAGCAGTCCGGCGCGGCTGTGCTCCCTTGGCTGATCTTGCTCGTGTTGTTTTTGCTGCTGCTGGCAGGGCTGACCAATCGACAGTGGATCGGCTTTGTCACAACTAGCGTAAGCGCACAAGAAGAAACAGCGCTTCGTGCGCGCATCGAGCAGTTGTGGACGCAGATTGGAGTGAAGTCGCAATCGTGTACACCTCCGGTGGTCGCACCACCTCCCGCCGCCGTTGTAGCCCCACCCACCCCCGCAGAACCCAGCACAGTTAGTAGCTCCGAAATCGATCGCCGCTTGCAGGCAAACGATGTCACGCAGGGTAAGTACATCAACGTGGCGCTTGCTTGGCAGGGACAGGCCGATCTTGATTTGCTGGTGGTACAGCCCGACGGCGTCACCATTAGTATGTACAACGACCATGTTCGCAAATCACCTAGCGGCGGTAGTTTGGATATCGATGCGAATGCCTGTCAGAAAATGGCTGGCTGCGCCACACGTCCCGAACCCATTGAGAATATTTCGTGGAATGAGAAGCCTGGAAGTGGTCGATATCAAGTTCGCGTCAATATGTTTAGTGCCAATGCTCCGTTGGCAGAAAGAAAAGATGTCCCCTTCACCGTCGTCGTCACAATCGATGGAAAGAAAAATACGTACGAAGGTGTGGTCAAAGTCAGCGATATGGTTTGCGCAGATCGCTGCCACAGCAAGACCCCCACTAACTTAACTTTTTTTGTTGTCCCGTAAGCATGGTTGATGTCAAAAAAGATTCTCGGACGCACGCAATGACGGGTAGCAAGGCGCATCGACGTGCCGTCGCAGATGCATTGAATGCCTTTGCCTCTCGCAAAGTGTTGGATATATGTTGTGGTGACGGATGGTTGCGCAATGCGCTGGCACATCCCGTCGTTATCGATGGAATCGATTTTTACTCCCCGGCTCCCCATGGGTATGGCTTATTCGTTCACGCAGATTTCAATGCCGGCGTCCCTAACGAACTTGGACGTTACGATGCGATTGTTTGCTGCGAGGCAATGGGGTATTTGCAGAATCCAGGCAGTTTTGTCCAGAGCGTACGGCAACATTTAAATCCTCGTGGACGTTTCGTGCTGTCCGTGCCTAATCCAAACTATGTCGGTGCACGGGTCAATCATATGATCCAAGGTTATCCCAGGTCTTACTCTTGGTTCGCGCAAAACGATACGCCAGAACCCCATATGCCTTGGTTGAGTCTCGGGCTCTTCCAGCTCTGGTTGTTGTTGGGTCTAAATGGTTTTGAAGAAATTTCTGTACATGATGTGGATGAGCCAAAGCCGCGTCGAGTATGGGAACATGGTTTGGGTTGGATCGTGAAGAACTATGCACGACGTCAGTTTCGCAAGGCGGGTTCCGAAAGCTTGCGTACGTTGTGGTCACAGGCCTTGTCCGATCAGATTGTCTATGGCCGACAACTTGTGATCTCTGCTGTTGCGAAGTCGTAACGCGTTGGTTCTGGGCTGAATACACGCTGTGGCCTAAAATTTTGAATAACGAAGATAAGAGGAATGCTGATGAGTCCCGTATCTAAGGTGGTTCCAGATGTCTCGCGCCAACTAGCGAAATTCACCGCTGGGTTTGAATGGAACGACGTTCCCGAACAGGTGCGACATGAAGCGAAGCGCTCTTTATTGAACTACTTTGCGACCGCGCTTTCAGCTTGTTATGACCCCACGATTGAGAAAGCGCTGCGCGTGTATGGTGCGTTTTCTAATTCGCAACAAGCAACGATTATTGGGCGTGCCGAGCGGACGGATGTGCTCACCGCAGCAGCGATGAACACGATGGCTGCAAACGTCTTTGATTTTGACGATACACATATCCCCACGATTATTCATCCAACTGCCCCGGTGGCGTCCCCAGTGTTTGCTTGGGCACAAGCGCATACGGTCACGGGTGCTGAGGCACTCTTGAGCTTCATCGTTGGGGCAGAAGTAGAGTGTCGAATTGGTAACGGGGTGTCGCCCGGGCACTACGCGCGCGGCTGGCACATTACCTCGACCTGCGGAGTATTTGGTGCGGCATGTGCATCCGCCCGCTTGCTAGGTCTGACAGAGCAACAGTCTCTGTGGGCGCTGGGGTCCGCCTCTGTACAAGCCGGGGGCTTGGTTGAGTCGCTTGGGACGATGGCTAAAAGCGTGAGTATGGGTAACGCAGCGCGAAACGGAATGATCGCAGCACTGCTTGCGCAGCAGAATTTTGATGGTCCTAAGGCCCCGATTGAAGGGGTGCGTGGTTTTATGCCGGTGACTTGCGATGTGCCGGATTTCGATGCGGTGGTGTCAGACTTAGGAAGTCGATGGGAGCTATTGCAGAACACCTACAAACCTTATCCTTGTGGCGTTGTGCTTAACCCTGTGATTGATGCCTGTTTGGACATCGCCAGCGATGCACAGTTTGTTCAGCGTTCGGTGCAGAACATTTCCCGAATTGAATTAGTAGGTCGCCCATTGCTGAAGCAGCGTACCGATCGCCCCGGTATCCGAACGGGCCGAGAGTCACAAGTGAGTGCGCAGCATGCGGTGCCGGTTTCGCTCGTTCGAGGGCGGGCAGGGCTGGCTGAGTTTAGTGATGAGGCTGTTGCCGATCCCGCTCTCCAGGCGCTGGGTCAAAAGGTTTGCTTTATCGAAGATAGCGCGTATGGTGTCGAAGCAGCGACAGTGAGAGTCCACTGGGCAGACGGTTTTGTCTTGAGCCGTACCGTGGAGGTGCCGCAAGGCTCGACGGGTAAGCCGCTAACGGATAAACAGATTGAAGAAAAATTGCGCACGCTCTGTGCGGTTGGGAAATCAGGCGTTCAGGTTGAGCCTTTGATTGATGCGGTATGGTCGCTGGATCGTGCACGTGATGCCGGCGCGTTGATGACGTTTGTTTCTGGAAAAGCTTAAGGAGTTGGTCATGTCAATTGTTCGCTCAGTCAAACAACGGAGAGTCTTTCAATGAAAAATAAATTCTTGGTCACGGTGTGCTCATTGCTCGTCATGACATCCGGTATGGTGCAGGCGCAGACGCCCCCGGCGAAAGCTTGGCCTACTCAGCCGATCCGCATGATTGTTCCGTTTCCTGGTGGCGCGAGCACCCTCGACGCAGTGGTACGACTGTTGTCTGTTGAAGTTGGGCGCGATCTCGCTAATCCTGTGATCGTAGAGAACAAGCCTGGCGCTGGAACAGTCATCGGCGTCGATGCGGTGGCCAAGGCTACTGATCAGCACACCTTTGGTGGCGTGGCCAATAGCTTCACCGTTAACCAGACGCTCGTTAAGGCGCTGCCTTACAAGACGCTGGATGATTTGGCTCCAGTGATTTTGCTGGCGAAGACTGCCAACGTGCTCGCAATCAAGCCTAGCTTGGGTATTAATAACCTGCAAGAGTTGATTGCGTATGCCAAAAAGAATCCTGGCAAACTTTCCTACGGATCTTTCGGTAATGGCACGACTCCGCACTTTGCAGGTGAGATGCTCAAAACGATGGCTGGGATCGATATGGTGCATGTGCCTTACAAGGCACAGGGCCCTGCGCTGACCGACTTGTTAGCGGGCAACATCGATCTGATGTTCGGGAATCTGCCGGATTTCATCGCACACATTCGTAGCGGCAAACTGAAGGCGCTTGGGACCACCTATTTGACCCGAGCACCCCTCGCGCCAGAAATCCCAACGATCGCTGAGCAAGGTCTCCCGAAGTTTGAGACGGACTCTTGGTACGGGATCATCGCCCCGGTTGGGACCGCGCCGCTTGCAATTTCTACAATGAATGCGGCACTCAACAAAGTGTTGCAAGATCCTGCCATCAAGAAAAATCTAGCTGAGCGCGGCATTGAAATTATCGGAGGCACTCCCGCTGCGTTTGGTGAGCACATCCGTGCAGAGGTGGCAAAATATGCGCAGATTGTGAAGTCTTCAAATATGAAGATTGATTAAATTGTTAGGATAAAAATTTCTTGTTTCATTTTTTCTTTAGGTTGTAAAACTATGTCTCAAACACAAGCCTCAAAGCCTTTGCGTGTTGCCATCGCAGGTCTGGGCGCTATCGGTAAGTCTATCGCACAAAGTCTAGCCGCCGGCAAAGTGCCGGGGGTGGTCTTGACGGCCGTCTCGGCCAAGGATCATGTCAAGGCGGCGAGCTTTGTTTCGTCGCTCGCGCATCCCGTCAAGGTATTGACCATTGCCCAGCTAGAGCCCGAGGCTGATTTGGTGATCGAGTGTGCACCCGCGGCCTTGTTGTCTGAGATCGTCACGCCATTTCTAAAGGCAAAGAAGCAGGTGGTGGTGTTGTCTGTGGGTGCGCTTCTGTTTCATCCAGAGCTCATCGAGGCTGCCAAGACGCAGGGCGGTGTGATTCATGTCCCTACCGGCGCCTTGATCGGCTTAGACGCCATGATCGCGGCAGCCGAGGGCACGATTCACACCGTACGCATGGTCACGCGCAAACCCCCGAACGGCCTGGCTGGCGCACCTCACTTGATTGAGAACAAGATCAGCATCGAGGGCTTAACCGAAGCCAAGAAGGTCTTCGAGGGCAATGCACGGGATGCGGCCAAGGGCTTTCCTGCAAACCTGAATGTGGTGGTGGCGCTGGCGTTAGCCGGAGTGGGCCCAGAAAAGACCTTGCTCGAAATCTGGGCTGACCCGGCTGTTGTACGCAATACCCATACGATCGTGGTGGACTCCGATTCAGCGAAATTCACCATGACGATGGAGAACATTCCCTCTGAGAACCCAAAGACTGGTCGAATTGTTGCGCAGAGCGTGATCGCTCTGCTGCGCAAGATGCAGTCTGGCTTTAAGGTTGGGACATAGCAAGAGGTAGATCAAGCGTGGTGACTCGTGTGAGTTCACGCTTGTAGGCTTTGTCATCGAAGGGGCGAGCCCGATGCATAGTGGTCCGGTTGTCCCAGATAACCAGATCACCCAGCGCCCACTCGTGGCTATACAGAAACTCTCTGCGCGTCGCGTGCTCGATTAGGTCCTTGAGCAGTAAGCGCCCCTCAGGTACTGGCCATTCCGTGATGTGTGCAGCGTGTGAGGCGAGGTACAGAGACTTTCTGTCTGAGTCCGCAAACTTCCTGACGAGCGGATGTGTTGCGCCAGGCAGCTTTGCACTCTCTTCGGGCGAAAAATCAAAACCCATGGTGTGGCGGGAGTAAACGATCGAATGATAGGCGTGAAGATCTTCGATTGTCGCCTTCGTCCCCGCATCTAGCGCGTCGTAGGCTGCACGCATATCGGCAAACTCTGTGTCGGCACGTACCGGAGGAATGTTTCTGGCATAGAGCATTGAGTAGCGACCTGCCGGTTCTTCAAACGAGGCGTCGGTGTGCCAGATGCGGTTGCTAATGCCATTCATCCGTCTGCGGTCTGCTGCCTCAAGGATGTTGCCATCTTGCCCAACGTTCGAAATGTCAGTCAAGGCTTCGTTACCAAAGCGGTTCTTGCTTAGAACGGAAGAGGATGTTTTGCTATGCAGCACGCCGTCGAGCCGTTGCGCGAACTCAATTTGATCGTCGTAGTTAAAGTGCTGGTCATGGAAAATTAAGACGCCAAACTCTGTCATAGCCGCTCTGATAGAAGCAAGCGTCCCTTGGTCCGTCAAGGTCCTTAAGTCCATAGGGCTGACTTCAGCCATAAAGCTAGGATGCAATCGTTTGAAGTGCAAGGTCATATGCATGGCTCCAACTAGTTCATTTTGAGCCATCATACAATCTATTTACGTACCAGTGACCATGAGTTCGTGTACTTTACGGGCAATAAACTCGTAAGAAACCGGTTGCCAGAGCATTTGGTTGTGCGTCACTGCAATCTGATAATGACGCACAGCTTGGTCCGTGTAGGGCTGCCAGTCAGACAAATCTTCTGAGGGTGTATCTTGCCCGGAAGGGTCTGTCGCCCCAAAGTAAATAATATGTGCATGACATTTTTTAAGCGCATGGTTTCTTATCAGACTAATGGATTGGACGCTATTTTTTAAGACGTTAAGCACATAGGATTTTGGTGTGCCGACAGGAATCATTCCAAGTGCTTCGAATTTACTTTGAAATAAATTCAACATGTCGTCGAACGCAGGAGGCAGGTTTTGGTCTGTCGTCTCTTTAAGCATACTGATCATGAGTTCTGAAATAACCTCATTCTCAGACTTTGAGCCAGACTCAGGCTGCTGATAGCTTATAACGGTATCCAATAAAAACAGGGCAGCGACCGTATCACCACTTTCCTCAAGTTGTACCGCTGCTTCATGCGCAATAGTGCCTCCGATGGAGTGACCCATAAGGTAATACGGCCCACTTGGTTGCACCTCTTTGATTGCTTTGACGTAAGTGCGTACGGCTTCACTAATGGTTTGATCAGTCTGGTTCTCATCATCGTCTACCCCTCTAGCCTGTATGCCCCAAAGCGGATGTTCTTTGCCTAATTCGTCAGACAGATGCTTATATACGGTTGAGATACCACCCGCCGGAGGGAAACAAAACAGTGGAGGTAGGCTGCCCATTTTGTTTAATGGCATTAGCGGTTGATATTTGCGCATCGTTGGCGGATCTTTAAACTGAGCTGCGAATCTCTCTACGGTCGGGTATTCAAAGAGAGTACGCAGAGTGGTCTCCAGCCCCGTGCGTGCGCGGATCTGAGAAACTAAACGCATGGCGAGCAGTGAGTTTCCGCCTAAGGCGAAGAAGCTATCGTCCAATCCAACACGTATTGCTCCGGTGAGTTCAGCAAAGAGGCTAGCTACTAGCTGCTCGTGCTCGGTGACTGGTGCGCGGTACTCGCCCTCGCCGGTAATATCAGGTGCGGGTAGCGTCCGCACGTCGAGCTTACCACTGGGAGTGAGGGGTAGGGATTCGAGCACCACGAAGGCTGCCGGCACCATGTAGTCGGGCAGGGTGGTGGCAAGCAGACTGCGCAGAGCAGATGCCTTCGGGATAGTGGCCTGTGCATATGCACCTGTACCCGCAACGAGATAAGCCACAAGTTGCTTGGCCCCATCCTCGCCTCTGGCCTGCACGGTGCACTGTGCAATACCTGGTATCGCTTCCAGCGCTGCTTCGATCTCACCCAACTCAATCCTAAAGCCTCGGATCTTGACCTGCGCGTCGACGCGTCCAAGATATTCCAACCGACCGTCTTCGTTCCAACGCGCCAAATCACCGCTACGGTACATGCGCAGGCCAGGACAAAAGGGATTCGCCAAAAACCTTTCAGCAGTCAAACCTGTGCGACCAAGGTAACCACGACCCAATGATTCACCCGCGATATATAACTCGCCCGTAACGCCAACTGGCAAAGGGTTGAGTGCCGCATCTAAAATATAAATCTGAGTATGTGCAATCGGATGTCCAATCGGTACAATACTGGTCGGATCTATCTGTGCGTCGAGCGGACCTGCTGTGGTCACACACACCGAGGTCTCGGTCGGCCCATAACAGTTAAACATTTTGAAATCCGAGGCATGTCTTTGCACTAGCGCGCTCGAGACGACCTCTCCACCCACCATCAAAGTCTGCAAGCTTTGCAAGCGATCCCGGGATATTTCCGGCAACATGGCCGGAGGAATATAAGCATGGGTGATTTGATAAGACTCAATAAAATTACCAAGTGCTTCTGGATCATGACGAATCGATGTGTTGTCGATCAAATAGAGCGCAGCGCCACTGCATAAGGTTGGCATCATTTCTAAAATTGATGCATCAAAGGCGTAGGAGGAGAACTGCAGTGTGCGGGTTGATTCAGTGAGGTTGCACTGCGAGACAAAGGCTTGCACAAGATTGCATGCACCCCGATGCGTATTACCAGCACCTTTAGGCATCCCGGTCGAACCCGATGTGTAGATCAGATAGGCAAGATTATCAGGTACAAGCGCACCGTTTAATGTGTCTGACTCGATCGGAGTATCCTCATAAGTACTCAACTGCGCTATGAGCGATGCAACGTTTAGGTCTAGAACGGTCATTACAGTACCCGAGAGGCATAACGTTTCGATTGCTTCGGCAATCAAACCCTTCTGTGAAATCAGTAAATGCGTCCCACTCTCGCCAAGCATATAGCTCAGACGTGCGCTCGGATAATCGGGATCAAGCGGCAAGTAGGCTGCACCGGTCTTGAGCACGGCGAGCAGTGAGACAACCATCTCGATCGAGCGTGGCAGCGCCAAGCCCACGATTCGCTCAGGACCTATTCCCAGACTAATCAGATGTCGCGCCAGTTGATTCGCACGGCGATCCAACTCTACATAACTCAGATGTGTCGCGCCAAATACCACAGCAGTCGCATCAGGCGTGCGATCAACCTGCTGCGCAAACAGCGACACAAGTGTTCTAGTATCGGCCGCAGACAACTCTTTGGCAAGCAACTCTGCGCCTGAAGCATTCTGATTATTAAATAATTCAATGACCTGTTCGCGCTCCCTCTCATCAAGTAACGAGAGCGCATCGACCGGCGTTGTCTCTAGACTCAAAGCCTGCGCTTGATTCAACATGCGCACCAACCATTTCACCCACTGTGCAATACGATGCTCCTCAAACAGGCTCGCGTCATACTCTAGCGTGCCTCGTATCGCGCCATCGTATGTCGGTGCAAGGGAAAGCGTCAGATCAAACTTAGTTTGATTCATGGCAGCAGGGAGCATCTGGACCGACAGCTCGCCTAGTGATAAGGTGATCTGATCTTGGGTCTGCCAAGCAAGCATAGCTTGGAAGACGGGCATGTGTGACAAAGAACGTGTCATTCCCAGATCATCGACTAGTCGCTCGAAGGGCAGCTCCTGATGCGTCAGTGCATGATTGACGCGGCTCTTGACCCGCTCGATGAGCGTATTCAAATCAGGATGTCCGCTCGTATCGATCCTGAGGGCTAGCGTGTTGATAAAGAATCCGACTAGCCCATCGACCTCAGCGGTGTTGCGGCCAGCCACCGGAGAGCCGATGATCACCTCATTTTGATTGGCCAGACGTGCGAGCAATGCACCGTAAAGCGCCACGAGCAAGGTAAAGAGCGTGGTCTGATGCTGGTTAGCCAGGTTTTGTAAATAACCAGTTGTCTGCGCACTGATCTCAATGGGTATGTATGCCGCCGCTCGGGTACGGTTTATTTTTCTTGGATAATCAGTCGGTAAGGTTAAGCGCTCGGGGATATCTGCGAGTTGCGCTTTCCAAGACTCGCTTTGTCTTTCAAGCTCACCGCTATTTTCTAGCCACGCACGCTGCCAGGCCGCATGGTCGGCGTATGAGATGCTGAGCGGTGTCCAGTCAGGAGCCTGGTCACAGGTACGCGCCTGATAAGCTTGAGTGAGCTCACGAAAAAATACACTCAATGAGATCCCATCTCCCGCGATATGATGCATAACTAGTGTTAGTACATGCTCAGTATCCGTCAGTTTAATGAGGCGAGTACGCACCATCAGATCGCGGCTGAGTTCAAAGGGTGCAGTCGAGTCGCGCTGAATGATCTGCTCTAGTGCAGCCTCACGAGCTGGAGGCTGCATAGTGCTGAGATCTTCGCGGGCAAGTATGGAATGATGAGGGGCGTGCTCATTTTCAAGCGTTTGTACATAGCCCACCGGTCGATCGTCAACGTTCGCAATCACTGTGCGAAGGGGTTCGTGACGATTAATCACATCCCTTAGCGCATGTTCAAGAGCTTTTTCGCGGAGATTGCCTAAAAGTCTGAGCGCTGCGGGCATGTTGTAGCTGCCTGAATCGCCTTCAATCTGAGCAAGTGTCCAGAGTCGGATCTGGCCGTAGGAGAGCACGCGTTGCGTGTGACCTGCCTCGGGATTCGCTAAACCTTGGCCTGGGACGATAGGAGGGCGAGACACGGACACTGAACCGCTTGTAATTTGCGCTCGCACTTCTGCGTAAGCTTGTTCCAAAGCTTGAACGATTCCCGAAACGGTGGGCTGCTCAAAGAGGGTACGTAGCGCAAGCTCAAGCCCAGTACGAGCTCGGACCTGAGAGATTAAGCGCATGGCGAGCAGCGAGTGCCCGCCCAGTGCAAAAAAGCTATCATCTAAGCCGACACGGGTAGCGCCGGTGAGCTCAGCGAATAGGCCAGCTACAAGTTGCTCGTGTTCAGTGACAGGCGCGCGATACTCGCCCTCACCCGTGATCATGGGTGAGGGGAGTGCACGGGTATCGAGCTTACCGTTGGTGGTGAGGGGTAGGGACTCCAGCACCACAAAGGCAGCAGGCACCATGTAGTCAGGAAGGGTGGTGGAGAGCGCGCTACGTAGAACAGATGCCTCAGGAATAGGCGTATCAGCATTGGCAACTAAATAGGCAACCAGACGTTTGTCATTTGAAATTTCTCGCAAGATCACGGCAACCTGAGCGATTTGCGCAAAGGATTTCAAAATACTGACTTCGATTTCTCCAAGCTCAATCCGATAGCCTCGGATTTTTACCTGTTCATCTGCGCGACCCATAAATTCTATTGAGCCGTCGGATCTTCGCCGAGCAAGGTCACCTGTTCTGTACATACGACTTTCGCGACAAGATGATTTCGATTCAATGAAAGGACAGGCGATGAACCGTTCGGCTGTGAGTCCTGGACGGTTGATATAACCTCGAGCTAGGTTATCTCCTGCAATATAGAGCTCGCCCACACTGCCCTCAGGCGTCATATTTAAGGCAGCATCCAGAATATAGAGTTGCGTATTCCAAATAGGCCAGCCGATGGGGGGCAAAAGCTCCCAGTTGCTGGTACTGGAGTCTAAGGAGTAATTGCTCACAACGTGAGCTTCGGTCGGCCCGTAAGAATTATATAAACGTGAGTCAGGATGATCTATAAAAGCTTGTCGCAGTTCGGGATTGATTTGTAGTTGTTGGCCTGCAGTAAATATTGACTTCGGCCAGCTAGACCTTTCTACGTTACTTCTTGCAAGTGCCAAGTTATTTAGCACGACAAAGGGTGCATGCAAATCATCGATTTGATATTTAGCGATGAACGCAAGTAATGCACTTGGGTCTTTACGTATTTCTTCACTCACCAGAACTAGTGTTGCGCCTCGTGTGATCGTTGCTGCAATTTCTTGAGCGGAGACATCAAACCCAATGGGTGAGTATTGCAGGACTCTTTGCCCACCGACTGGGAGTTCGGTTTGTTGCCAGTGCACTAGATTTAGCAGCGAGCCATGTAAAAAGCCAACGCCTTTAGGCCGACCCGTACTACCTGACGTGTACATGATGTAAGCCAGATCATTAAAACTAATGTTGGGCGCTAAGCCATCAATCGACAAATCATCTTCAGAGTAGGCATTGATTTCGGTGAGTGTAGATGAATCGTTGACTGCGATCACTGTTCCATGAAAGCTCGGGATAGCGGACAAAATATTCGTCGCTAGTTCAGTTGTACAGAGCGCCGCACACGCTTGGCTATCGGTGAGCATATATGACAAGCGCTCAAGGGGATAGCTAAGATCCAAAGGCAGATAGCTTGCACCCGCTTTTAGGGTCGCCATAATGCTAATAATCATGTCTGGCGAGCGATTCATCAATATTGCCACTGTTTGACCAGCAGTTGTACCTTTAGCGATCAGTAAACGTGCTAATTGATTTATTTTATTGTTAAGCGCCAAGTATGAGATTGAATGCTCAGAACCGCCAAGTTCGTAGATCAATGCCGTCGCTTCAGGCGTGCGTAAGACCTGTTGTTCGAAGTATGTCGTAAACGTAGAGGATCGCTCTGTACCAGCTAACGGTGAGTTCGAAACGTCCTTGCCCTTAGCAAGTGATAACACGTGCGCGCGCTCAATTTGATCCACAAGCACTACGTTGTTGATGGGCGCGTCGTTCAAACTAAGCGCTTGGGCTTGACCCAGTATACGCACCAGCCACGTGACCCACTGCGCCACCCGACTCTCGGTAAAGAGACTCGCGTCATACTCAAACGCACCGCGTATCGATCCATCGGGTTCAGGTGCAATCGAGAGCGTCAGATCAAACTTGGTTTGAGTCAAAGTAACTGGCAAC
>JBILHV010000170.1:0-4524 GCA_044350305.1 Burkholderiaceae bacterium | reverse complement strand
CGAGCTTGCAGAAAGTTTCTGGTGTGTAGAGGCGTGCGATTTGATCAACGCGCATTGGAGTTTTGAAGCGCGAAGCGTCGATTTCAGACAGATATTCGCGAAGACGAGCCACACCTTTTTCGGTCAGGATGCCGTTTTCTTCGAAATCGGCCACCGACATGTCGCCGCGGACGTCTTCAATGATCTTGCCACGAGGCACTTTGATTTTAAAGGCGCGTTCGAGGCGAAACACCATATCAAGGAAGTCTATCGATTCGGCATCCAGCCCTTCGATCAATGAAACGTCGAGTTTGATGTCTTCGATATCGCAGCCTAGTGCATCGGCCATCGTTTTTTGGACGGTTGGGAAAACCGCCATGATTTCTTCTTTCGAGATGACTGCTTCAGCCATGATTTACTCCAAATGTGTGTCTGCGCGCGCTATTTTAACCCAAGTATCAGGGAAACCCCGCCCCAAAAAGTCTGAATCCTGAGTCGGAATCGAGCCGTCTAACCCATTTTAAAGCCACCATCCACATACAGGACCTGTCCCGTCACGTAGCTAGCAAGATCGGAGACTAAAAAACCGACTGCATTCGCGATATCTTGCACGTGTCCGTAGCGTTTGAGCAGAATAATGCGTTTGACTTCATCGTCTGCCAGATCACGCACTTGCTGAGACATTTCAGTTTCAATCACCCCGGGCGCCACCGCATTCACCAAAATTTTGCGCGGTGCCAACTCGACCGCTAGGGCGCGCGTCAAGGCATCAACCGCCCCTTTACTCGCTGCATAATTAGCCTGCCCCCGGCCCGCTTTATTGCCGGCCACCGAGGATAAATTCACAATACGGCCAGCCCGCTGAGACATCATGTACGGAATAACGGGGCGCGTCACATTAAATACCCCACCAACGTTGGTATTGAGCACGTCAGAAATCTCGTCGTCCTCCATGGCGGCCATCAGGTTGTCACGCACGATCCCGGCGTTGTTCACCAAGATATCAATCCGCTCACAGCGCTCGGCCACGGCCTCAACCGCCGCCACGCACGCGGCAGAGTCGCTCACGTCAACCTGCATGGCGGTGGCTTGCCCGCCCGCTGCTTGCACCACGGCAACGACCTCGTCAGCCGCAGCCTGATTGCCCCGATAAAAGAACGTCACGTTTGCGCCTTGGCCGGCTAACAGTTCGACAATCGCACGACCAATACCACGCGAGCCGCCGGTGACGATTGCCACCTTGCCAGAAAGTCCTGATTCAAATGCCATCGTAATTAACCCGAAATCGCAAAGCCGCCGTCCACCACCAGGGTGTGGCCATTAACCCAAGCAGCCTCGGGCAAACACAACAGATACACCGCGTCGGCAACGTTCGTTGGCAATAGGCTTGGTCCGGCTGGCGTACGTGCGGCGAACTCAGACAAGACCTGGTCGCGGTTAGGAAAGTGACTCAGTGCGTCAGTATCCACAACGCCCGCCGACACCGTATTGACTCGAATACCGCGAGGACCTAGCTCTTGCGCAAGCGTGCGCACCAACGACTCTAGCGCCGCTTTTGATGCGCCAATAAAACCGTAATGCGGCATCGCCCGCTGCGCACCCAAACTGGACATGGCGATGATGCGTCCACCGTCTTTCATGAGCGGGGCTGCATGCTGGGCGAGCAGGTTGACTGCGAACGCATTGGTCTCTAGGCACCAGCGAAAGTGCTTCAGTGTCATATCCATCGCCGGCTTCAACACCCCTGAGGCCGCATTGCTAATCACGATATCTAGGTGACCAAACTCTTTATTGATGATTTCAAACATCTCGGCCACGCTGTCAGGCACGCCCACACTGGCTTGAATCGCGATAGCGCGACGACCCATGGCACGGGCCTCCGCGCACACTGCTTCGGCCTCATCCGAACTGTTGTAGTAGTTGGCGATGATGTCACAACCGGCCGAGGCCAGCTTTAGGGCACACGCGCGACCAATGCCGCGTGCGGCTCCGGTGACTAAGGCAACTTTGCCGGAAAGGGGCAGACTCATGATGGGGGATCGCTCCAAGGGAAAGATGAAGTTTAACCAAGATCGAGGTCAGCGAACAATTCCTCAGGAAATTCCCGACTCGAGGCCCTTCTGCCGTCTTACAATGGGATTTGTGATTATTTCTACCTACCGTGCCCTTCAAAGGATTTAGCATGTCCAAGCAACCCCCAATGCCCAACATCCCTTCCGTGGCGTCACACTGGATTCACGGCAAGTCTGTCGCCGTTGCGCAGGCGCGTACCCAAGAGGTCTTTAACCCCGCCACGGGCCAAGCGTCACGCAAGGTAGAGCTCGCCTCCGCCGAGACCGTTGCAACCGCCGTCACGAGTGCAAAGAGCGCGTTTGCAGCCTGGGCTGACACGCCACCTTTGCGTCGCTCCCGCATCATGAACAACTTCTTGGCCCTGCTCAACGCGCGCAAGGACGAGCTGGCGTCGATCATCACCCAAGAGCATGGCAAGGTCTTTACCGATGCCCAAGGCGAAGTCATGCGCGGCATTGATATCGTTGAGTTTGCATGTGGCATCCCTCAGCTTCTTAAAGGCGATTTCACAGATCAAGTCTCGACCGGCATCGATAACTGGACACTGCGTCAGCCCTTGGGCGTCGTGGCGGGTATCACCCCTTTTAACTTTCCTTGCATGGTGCCTTGCTGGATGTTCCCCGTTGCGATTGCGGCCGGCAATTGCTTCATCTTGAAGCCAAGCGAGCGTGATCCCTCTGCCGCGATCTTCATGGCACAACTTCTAAAAGAAGCGGGCTTGCCTGATGGTGTCTTCAATGTGGTCCAGGGCGACAAGGTCGCGGTCGATGGTCTACTCGAGCACCCCGACGTCAAAGCAATTAGCTTTGTTGGGTCAACACCGATTGCACAATATATTTATCAGCGCGGAGCTGACCTCGGCAAACGCGTGCAAGCACTTGGCGGCGCCAAGAACCACATGGTCGTGATGCCTGATGCAGATATCGAACAGGCTGTCGATGGCTTGATCGGTGCGGCCTACGGCTCGGCTGGCGAACGCTGCATGGCGATCTCGGTTGCGGTCTTAGTTGGGGATGTGGCGGACAAAATCGTACCGTTACTCGCTGAGCGGGCCAAAACCTTAAAGATTAAAAATGGTCTTGAGCTCGACGCGGAGATGGGCCCGATCGTGACCCGCCAAGCACTTGAACGCATCGAAGGCTATATCGACATTGGCGTCAAAGAAGGCGCAAAGCTCGTGGTGGATGGCCGCGGCCTTAAAGTGCCTGGACACGAGCAGGGCTTTTTTACCGGCGGCTCTTTGTTTGATCACGTCACCTCAGAGATGCGCATCTACAAAGAAGAAATTTTCGGGCCTGTGTTGTCATGCGTGCGCGTGCAAGATTTCGGACAAGCAGTCGAACTCATCAACGCACACGAGTTTGGTAATGGCGTGTCCTGCTACACACGCGATGGCAACGTCGCGCGCGAATTCGGGCGTCGCATTCAAGTCGGGATGGTCGGAATCAACGTTCCGATTCCTGTTCCCATGGCATGGCATGGCTTTGGCGGCTGGAAGAAGAGCTTGTTTGGCGATATGCACGCGTATGGCGAGGAAGGTGTGCGCTTCTACACCAAGCAAAAATCAATCATGCAACGCTGGCCAGAAACGATTGGCAAAGGCGCCGAGTTTGTCATGCCGACCTCCAAATAAGAGACGGGGCACGCATGCAGAAACGAGCGGTTTGTTTACTGAGCGGCGGGCTGGATTCAACGACAGTTATCGCGATTGCCCAGGATGAAGGCTTTGAGGTCTACGCCTTGAGCTTTCGTTACGGCCAACGTCATTCGATCGAATTGGAAAAAGCTGCCGCCTTTGCAAAGCTGCGTGGTGTCGCGCGTCACGTGGTCTTGGATATCGATCTTCGCAGCTTTGGTGGATCAGCACTGACCGCCGATATTCCCGTACCCAAAGGGCATAGCGTTGAAGATATCGCCGAGGGCATACCGATCACCTACGTGCCCGCACGCAATACAATTTTTTTAAGTTTTGCGTTAGGTTGGGCTGAAGTACTTGGTGCGCAGGACATCTTCGTGGGCGTCAACGCAATGGATTACAGCGGTTACCCAGACTGCCGCCCAGAGTACATTGCTGCGTTTGAACACCTCGGCAACCTCGCGACCCAAGCAGGTGTGGAGGGGCACCAACGTTTAAAGATTCGTGCGCCACTGGTGAAGATGACGAAAGCGGACATTATCCGCAAAGGTCTCGCGCTCGGCGTAGACTTTTCTGAGACCACAAGCTGCTACGACCCTGGCCCTGATGGATCGCCTTGCAAGCAGTGCGATTCGTGTCTGTTGCGTGCCAAGGGGTTTAGCGAAGTTGGCATCGCAGACCCGCTCAGTGCCAAGTTTGGCTAGCGAGCACGCCGCTCATGAACGTGGCGTCCTGACCTACTGAAACGCCAGTGAGAAACCCGGCACGTAGGTCACCAGCATGAGCACCACCAGCATGATCCCGACAAAAGGCCAAATCTTGCTCGCGACATCGCC
>JBILHV010000169.1:0-4530 GCA_044350305.1 Burkholderiaceae bacterium | reverse complement strand
CTACGATATTCTCGATTTCGCAGATACCAGCGAGTTCGAAGAAATCGCACACTTGCTGATTCACGGCAAGCTTCCTAACAAAGCAGAACTGACAGCCTACAAAGCCAAGCTGCGCTCACTGCGCGGCTTGCCTGCACAATTGCAAACGGTACTCGAGTCGCTGCCTGCCGCAAGTCACCCGATGGACGTGATGCGCACCGCAGCATCCACCCTTGGCTGCATCCTGCCCGAGAAAGACGACCACAACCATCCCGATGCACGCGATATTGCGGACCGTCTGATGGCAAACCTGGGTTCTGCCCTGCTCTACTGGTATCACTACAGTCATAACGGCCGCGTGATCGATGTGCAGACAGACGACGATTCCATCGGCGCGCATTTCTTGCACCTTCTTCATGGCAAGAAGCCAAACGAAGATTGGGTCCGTGCTATGCACACGTCGTTGATTTTGTACGCAGAACACGAGTTCAATGCGTCGACCTTCACCTGCCGCGTGATCGCCGGTACAGGCTCCGATATGTACTCGGCCATCTCTGGCGGCATCGGCGCGTTGCGCGGACCTAAGCACGGTGGCGCAAACGAAGTCGCGTTCGAAGTTCAAAAACGCTACGAGACACCAAAGGAAGCTGAAGCAGACATCCGCGCACGTGTGGAAAACAAAGAGGTGGTGATTGGCTTTGGCCATCCCGTGTACACGATCTCGGATCCACGCAACAAGGTCATCAAAGACGTTGCGCTGCGCTTGTCCAAGAAAGCCGGTACCACCAAAATGTACGACATCGCGGATCGCCTCGAAGCTGTGATGTGGGACGCCAAGAAAATGTTTGCGAACCTAGACTGGTTCTCTGCCGTGTCGTATCACATGATGGGCGTACCAACTGCGATGTTCACACCGCTATTCGTGATTGCGCGCACCGCGGGATGGTCCGCACATATTATCGAACAGCGTATCGACAACAAGATCATCCGCCCGGCTGCAAACTACGTCGGACCCGATGATCAAAAATTTGTACCACTCGCCAAACGTCGCTGATATGAACTCCGCAAACCGCAAGCCCCTGCCGGGCACCAAGCTTGATTACTTCGACACACGCGCTGCTGTGGATGCAATCAAGTCGGGTGCTTATGACAAACTCCCGTACACCTCCCGTGTATTGGCCGAGAACCTTGTACGTCGATGCGATCCCGCTACGCTGACCGCATCGCTCACGCAACTGATCGAACGCAAGCAAGACCTGGACTTCCCCTGGTTTCCCGCTCGCGTCGTTTGTCACGACATTTTGGGTCAGACCGCATTGGTTGATCTGGCGGGCTTGCGGGATGCGATTGCAGCGCAAGGCGGCGATCCCGCCCTAGTGAATCCAGTCGTACCCACACAACTGATTGTGGACCACTCACTCGCCGTCGAATGTGGTGGCTTTGATCCAGATGCTTTTGAAAAAAATCGTGCGATTGAAGATCGACGCAACGAAGACCGTTTTCATTTCATCAACTGGACCAAAAAAACCTTCAAGAACGTGGATGTGATTCCTCCAGGTAATGGCATCATGCACCAGATCAATCTGGAGCGTATGTCGCCTGTTGTGCATGCACAAGATGGCGTAGCGTTCCCAGATACATTGGTTGGTACAGACAGTCACACACCACACGTGGACGCGCTTGGCGTGATTGCAATCGGTGTGGGTGGCCTGGAAGCCGAAAGCGTCATGCTCGGACGCGCTTCCTGGATGCGCCTGCCCGACATCATTGGTGTGGAATTAACCGGCAAGCTGCAGCCTGGCATCACCGCCACTGATCTGGTATTGGCTTTGACAGAATTCTTACGTAATCAGAAAGTTGTTTCGTCTTACCTCGAATTTTTTGGCGAAGGTGCTTCGCACTTAACACTCGGCGATCGCGCAACGATTTCAAACATGACGCCGGAGTATGGTGCGACCGCCGCCATGTTTTATATCGATCAGCAAACGATCGATTACCTCACCTTGACCGGACGCGAGGAAGCGCAGGTCAAATTGGTGGAAACATACGCCAAGCAAGCAGGACTCTGGGCAGATAGTCTCAAGAGCGCCGAATACGAGCGCACGCTGCGCTTTGACCTCTCGAGCGTGGTGCGCAATATCGCCGGCCCCTCTAACCCACATAGACGCGTGCCCACAACCGAACTCAAAGCCCTAGGCATCTCTGGCAAGGTCGAGAACGAGCCTGGCTTGATGCCCGATGGCGCAGTCATCATTGCCGCCATCACCAGTTGCACCAACACGAGCAATCCGCGTAACGTGATCGCCGCTGGCCTACTCGCACGCAATGCGAATGCGCGCGGACTGACGCGCAAGCCATGGGTCAAGAGCTCGTTGGCACCAGGATCTAAAACGGTTGAACTCTATTTGCAAGAGGCCAAGCTGTTGTCAGAGCTCGAGAATCTCGGCTTTGGTATCGTCGGCTTCGCCTGCACCACGTGCAACGGCATGAGCGGTGCGCTCGATCCGGTGATTCAACAAGAAATTATTGATCGCGACCTGTACGCCACAGCGGTGTTATCTGGCAACCGTAACTTTGACGGTCGCATTCACCCCTACGCCAAGCAAGCGTTTCTCGCCTCTCCCCCGCTTGTTGTCGCCTACGCGATCGCAGGCACGATCCGCTTCGATATTGAAAAAGACATTCTGGGGATAGACCACCAGGGCAAGCCCGTGACGCTGAAAGACATCTGGCCCTCAGATGAAGAAATCGACGCGATCGTCGCATCAAGCGTCAAACCTGCGCAGTTTCGCAAAGTGTACGAGCCAATGTTCGCGGTGAGCGTTGACAGCGGAGAGAAGTTGAGTCCGCTGTACGATTGGCGGCCACAAAGCACCTACATTCGTCGCCCTCCCTATTGGGAAGGTGCGCTTGCCGGTGAGCGAGCACTCAAGGGCATGCGCCCCCTGGCCTTGCTAGGTGACAACATCACCACGGATCACCTATCACCTTCGAACGCCATCATGATGGACAGCGCCGCCGGCGAATACCTACACAAGATGGGACTGCCCGAAGAAGACTTCAACTCGTATGCGACACACCGCGGCGATCACCTCACCGCCCAACGCGCAACCTTTGCCAACCCAAAGCTCATCAATGAAATGGCCTTGGAAAACGGCAAGGTCAAGCAAGGCTCACTCGCTCGTCTCGAGCCCGAGGGCAAGGTCACGCGGATGTGGGAAGCGATCGAAACCTATATGGAACGTAAACAGCCGCTCATTATCGTGGCGGGCGCCGACTACGGCCAAGGCTCTTCACGCGACTGGGCAGCCAAAGGCGTTCGTCTAGCGGGCGTCGAAGCGATCGTGGCAGAGGGCTTTGAACGTATCCATCGCACGAACCTCGTCGGCATGGGCGTCTTGCCGCTTGAATTCAAACCTGGTGTCGATCGCAACACACTCGGTCTGGATGGCACAGAAATGTATGACGTCGTCGGTCAACGGGTCCCGCGCGCAACACTTACGCTGGTCATTACACGCAAGAACGGTGAACGGCTGGAAGTTCCCGTGACCTGTCGTCTCGATACAGCAGAGGAAGTCTCGATTTACGAGGCAGGCGGTGTGTTGCAGCGCTTTGCGCAGGATTTTCTTGAGTCGACCGTCGCGACTTAACAGAACCGCCTATCGGACCGTATAAAAATATTTTTTAGGATCTTATGCCATGGCGCACACACCACAAATTAAAGTTCCAGCAACCTATATGCGCGGCGGTACCAGCAAAGGTGTTTTTTTTCGTCTGCAAGACTTGCCTAAAGACGCACAAGTTCCAGGCGCTGCCCGCGACGCATTTTTGATGCGGGTGATCGGCAGTCCCGATCCCTATGGCAAGCAAACAGACGGTATGGGTGCGGCGACTTCCAGCACAAGCAAGACAGTCATTCTTTCAACCAGTACGCGTCCTGATCACGACATCGACTACTTGTTTGGTCAGGTATCGATCGACAAGCCCTTCATTGACTGGAGCGGCAACTGCGGGAACCTTTCCTCTGCAGTGGGGCCTTTCGCCATTAGCAACGGTTTGATCGACGCAAGCCGCATCCCAAAAAATGGGATCGTCACCGTGCGCGTCTGGCAAGCGAACATCGGCAAGACCATCATCGCCCATGTCCCCATGACGAACGGCGCCGTGCAAGAAACCGGTGACTTCGAGCTCGACGGAGTGACTTTCCCCGCTGCTGAAGTGCAGCTCGAGTTCATGGATCCAGCCGCCGAAGAAGAAGGCGCAGGTGGTTCAATGTTCCCAACCGGTAATCTGATCGACGATCTTGACGTGCCAGGCGTTGGGGTTCTGAAAGCCACAATGATCAACGCGGGTATTCCGACAATCTTTGTGGATGCCGCGGCAGTCGGCTGCACGGGCGCTGAACTGCAAGACGATATCAATGGCGATCCCGAGAAACTTGCCATGTTCGAGAAAATCCGTGCATATGGCGCGTTACGCATGGGCTTGATCAAAAATCTGGACGAGGCAGCAAAGCGCCAGCACACGCCCAAGGTCGCCTTTGTCGCCAAG
>JBILHV010000015.1:0-13884 GCA_044350305.1 Burkholderiaceae bacterium | reverse complement strand
CAACTGCCTGCCGAGTGAAAAAATGGATAAAGTGCCGCGTCGATTGTTGGTCGGGCAAAATAGCCATCGATATAGATTTGCGCCTTTCCTGATACATTGGCTGCGTATGAAGCGAACGGAACCCGCTCGACGTTGATACGAATGCCGGCAGCGCGAGCCATATCTCTGACTGCAACGCCCAAGCGAACGCGCTGCTCACGCTCTTGTGGCACAGGCAATGAAACGTCAAAGCCATTGGGGTAGCCTGCTTCTGCTAGTAATTTTTTGGCTGCAGCAATATCTGGGCTCTTAAACCCGATGTTTTTATTGAAGTAAGGATGGCTTGGAGGAATCGGACTATGCGTGGGTGCTCCTTGGCCAAATAATGCAAGTTCAACGAGCGCTTCCTTATCAATGGTCAGGGCGAGTGCGCGGCGTACACGTACATCGTTAAAGGGTGGACGTTCGTTATTGATAATAATGCCGTCCCAAGTAGCCGTCGATACGCTATCAACGCGAACCATCGGATTTTTCTTAAGTTTCTCAACTGCTTCGTAGGGTAGGTTCCAGACGATGTCGATGGCACCTGACTCGAGCGCTGCAATACGAGCGGCTGCTTCAGGAATCACCCTGATGGTTACTGCGCTTAACTTGGGCAAATTCGTTTCAAAGTAGTTAGCGTTTTTAGTCAACTCCATACGATCGCCAGGCGCCCAGGATTTAAAAACAAACGGACCAGTACCGATTGGTTGGGTCGATAGGCTTGCGATCTGGTCTTTTGCAATAATCCTGAGTTGTCGATCAGCAAAAATGTCGGCAAAGCCAGCATACGCGAGTTTGAGTGTGAAACTCACAGTTAAAGCGTCGATTGCATTAACCGACTCAATCATGTCTAAATTAGACCGCGCACGCGATCCGGTTTTTGGATCAAGAATGCGGTTCATGGTGGCAACAACGTCGTCGGCGTCGAGCGTACGGCCATGATGAAACTTGACATTTGGCTTGAGTTTGAAGGTCCACTTTTTTAGATCTTCTGACATTGTCCAGCTTTCAGCAAGGTCAGGCTTCACGCTCAGACTGTGATCAATGCGGGTCAAGCCATTGAAGACGAGATGTACATAAACATACTCATCGCCTATTGTTGTTAAAGCTGGATCGAGTTGATTAAATGATGTGCCAACAGCGACGCGGATTGTGCCCTGTGCTCGCGCGGTTGTGGCGATTACGCTCAACGTTAAGGTCAAGACTGTGATGTAAAGCAGGCGTTTCATTATTTTCTCCGGTGGTTGCGAAGTAGAGCCAAAGGCAATCTTACAGTGAATCTGGATCAATAGCCCGGGTGACGTATAAATCTGCCATCGGCTGATATTCCTGCCAAAGCGCGCGTAGTCGCGCGATAGGCTGGGGGTCGCTGTCGACACGTAAATCGACGTAAGGAAACGCGTGCTCGTGCGACACCAAAAGCGCTGCAGAGACCAAGGGAACAAACTCGCTGCCAGCTCGCTCGCCAGCCTCGAGTGCGTCTAGTAGACGTACCGGCAAGGGGGCTGACTGATCGTTCTCAAACGCTCGCACCATCGCTGCAGGCACCTCAGCTGACCGAACAATATTCGCAATTGAGACGCAGTTCAATCCATGCGCCTCGTTGCGCTCAGGCTTGACACTCGCACCCGTAAAGGCAGCTGTCTCGCCCTGACGATCAATGCAGGCCAGCTGTCGCCAGCGATGATAAGGCGTGACTGCAACGATTGCTGCAATGGCTTGTTTAGCCGAGTATTCTCGTTTGAGCAGATCGATCGCTAAAGGTCCTAGACGTGGATCAGTTCGATTTTGTGTCAACGCAGCCCCAACACCCGCTGCGACATATCCGCAGCGCGAGCCAACGGCGGGCGACGATGTCGTGACTACCAATCCGAACATGCCGGTACGCGCGCAGCGTCCCAAAATAGAAAAAGTCATTTGACGGTTCCTGTACCTTGATAAAGAGTGACTGGCCTTGTGTTAACGAACATCTAAGTAAGCCGCAGCTGCCAGCACGTGTGTGCGCACGATGTGTAAGTACTCTTCAATCTCGACTTGCTCGTCAGCTTTAGCCATATTGGTTGGGCGGCAGCCATAGACATAGGCGGGTACACCGTATTGTCGCCAGTGCTTAGAGTCAGTCGCACCAAGGCTCACTGCTGCAGCGGGCTCAGGCAGACCTAACCCCGTGACAGTCGTTTTTAGAATTTGCATCATCTCGTGATCTGGCGGACTATAGGTCGGCTCACAAGAATGCGTCCATATTGGAAAATACTTCGCTTGTGGATAGCGCGTCAGAATCCGTTCAATGTGTTCGATGAGAACCGAATGCGTAGCCCCAACGGGCATTCTGATGTCGACCTCCATACGGCAGTGTCCGGGCATGATGTTGATTTTTATGCCACCTTGAATGACTCCAACGCACACCGTAATACGGTTGAGTATGTCGGATGCACCCTTGCCTAGGCCGGCGTTGATCGCTGCGGCACCGTTCAAAATGGCACGCTTGACTTCAGGCGCTTGTTCGATCTCGAGATCTTCGAGGCTATACAAATCGTGAATGAGTGCGGTTGCCACTCTAATGGCGTTATCACTTAAATGGGTGTAGGCGGCGTGTGCTCCAGGGGTATTGACTTCAAAGGCGACGCGCAGAGTCCCTTTTTCTCCGAACCTAACCATGTTGGGAACACTTGGCTCGCCATTGAGCATGCAATCGCCCGCGAATTCAGTCGGAAACGTTTCGATCAGCCATTTTGCGCCCCAGGTTCCGCCTGTTTCTTCATCCGATACACAGGTGAGCGCAAGCTTCCCGGCTAAGCGTTCGCGTAAGCGATAAAGGTAAATATAGGTCCAAATCGACGCGGCTGTTCCGCACTTCATATCCACGACACCTCGGCCATGAATTTTTCCGTTTTCGATCGCACCACTCCAGGGGTCTCGAGACCAAGTTTTAGAATCACCTGCAGGAAACACGTCAATATGGCCGTTTAAAACTAAGTGTCGACCTGGTCGGGCAGCTTCGAAACTGCCCACAATATTCGGCAACCAGTCTTTGGCCGCACGCACTTCTGCTGGCACTTTGTGTTTTTGAAGATGCTGCAAAATAAACTGCGCCGCAGCCGTGGTGTCACCCGGTGGATTAGGGCTAGGCGTCGCAACAAACTCCGATAGGAATTGAATAATCTCTTCTCGGTCTCGTTCAATCCATGCGAGCAGTTGCTGCTTAATATCCATGTTGTTCTCTAAGTGGCTCTGCCTCTGTTGGGAAGTGGCCGCGACGGCGAGCTTCATCCCAGACCTTTTGCGCAGCTGCTGCTCCTTGGCGAATAATGAGTGGCTCGTCGAGCCCAAGCGCTTTGCCATTGCGAACGATGACCTGACCATCAATCATAACGGTATCGATATCTGAGCCGCTGGTGTACCAAACAAGTGTACGGATCGGGTCATTTATGGGTTGCAGGTGTGCCTTGTTCGCATCAATAATAATAAGATCAGCAGCGGCGCCCACTTCAAGTCGACCAAGATCGGGACGTCGAAGTGCATTAGCGCCATGAACCGTTGCGGCATTCAGTAACTCGGCAGCCGTTGCACCTTGGCTTGCGCTCGTCGCTTGTTTGGACGCAAAACCACTTGCACGCATTTGCGAAAAAATATCCATTCTCTCTGCGTCGGTACCAATGCCTATTTTTAAACCTTGTCGCGAAAAGTGAGCATAGTGAGGTGCCTTACCTCCGCGTAAAAAGACCGTCGGACAGTGCGCTAAGCTAGCGCCCGATTGCGCAACACGTCGCAGTTCGTCGTCCGTGAGATGTACCCCATGCGCAAAGATTACGCCCTCTCTGAGCAAGCCGACAGAGTCCATGTAATCAATGGTTCCCATCCCTCTTTCTGCTTTGACGCGATCGACTTCGCCCTGACTTTGTGCAAGATGAATGGTGACTAATAGTTCGCGTTCAAGCGCGATTTGATTAACGGATTTAAGTAACTCGGGGGCGCACGAGTCGGCTGCATGAGGCCCTAAAATGACACGAGTGCCGCCCTGAGCCCCTTGGTCATATTGAGAAAATAGTTGGTTAAACGTTGCGATACCACTGTCACCTTCGAAGCTGCCTTGCGCTGCACGCGCGACGTTTGCGTCACTCACCGCAGCGGTAGGTGAAAAGAGGTAGGGTGCACCATAGAGCCTAAGCCCCCATCGTTTGGCGAGCTCTAAAATGCAGCCTTGTACAGGTCGAAATTGATCGAGCAGCGTGGTGGTGCCACTCTTTATAATTTCAAGAAGACCGAGCGCCACAAGCGACTCTAGTTCGTCAGGTTCTAGGTAACTAACGGCCAGACCACCGATTGGCATAAGCATTGAGTAAACCTTGCTTTCGCCAATCGCGCTGCGTGGTAGATCGTCGACGATGCCACGAAAGAGTGGTGCATTGATGGTGTGGTTGTGCAGATTGATAAAACCGGGCAAGGAAATGCCGCCTTTCAGTTCTATTGTCTGCGCCTCAGCAGGAGGTGAAGTCGTGATCGCAGCAATACGCTTATTTTCAACCACCAGCGCAACATCGCGCACTGGGACGTGGCGACCGGCAATGTAAAGAATCGTCCATTCGGTTTTGATGACAAGCAGGGCCAAGACTTTTTCCTTGCAGTTGGTTCGGATGAAACGCGTCTTGTCGAATGTAAAGCAAAACAGAAGGTACCGCTAGTGTTTGAACTTGGGTTTGTAACCTGAGCGACCGGAAAACGCCGCCTTGGGTGGTGCGGCTGATCGATCAAATCAACAATAACGCCGCAGCCATCACCACAAATCCAACCTCTTCGCCGTCAAAAACTTCGACAACTCATCCGCCACCTGCACGTTGTTCAAATCGGAAAACATAAAGTGCGAATTGCCGTATTGCCCCACGTCGGGTAGATGCAGCACGCTGGCCTGCCCGCCCTGTTTGTTCAGCGCTTCGGCGAACATCACTGATGTCACCACCTGTGCGCGGCGGCCGTCGGCGACGAGATCGGGTATCGGCTGCTTTGGAATGTTGTCGCCGTAGACTACTTGCAGCGGAACGGTGGCGAGTTTTGCAAACTCGACTGGTGTGACCGGCGTGCCTGAGGGCTGGCTGCCTTTGAATAGCGGGATCGGTAGCGGCTCGTCGCCTTGTTTGAAGACGAAGCCGGGTTCGTAGGCGACGATGCCCTTGACGTGCGGCGAGCGCGCGCCGGCGAGCCAGCCAAACAAGCCCGATTGCGAGTGCGTCACCAGCACCGCCGGGCCGATTTTATCGAGCAGCGCGATCAGCGCGCCGCCGATGATTTCAGAGTTGTCCGATACCGTGGGCACCAGGTGTTGAAGGAAGGAATCCACCGCCTGCATCGGAAACTGCTGCACCGGAAACACCTCGGGGTATTTCGGTCCGAGACGCCAGCGTGACCAGGCGTATTGCATCCCCGCCTGCTCGGTGCGGTTAGCCACCACCGGCGTGCCGTCCAGCGTGCCGAACGGGCCGTTGAAGCTGGGATAGCCCGCACGTCCGCGTCGCGGAAAATCAACAATGTAGACCGGAAAGCCGCGCCGCAGCATGAGGGTCTGAAACCCCTCGCGGCCATCGGGCGTAGTTTCCCACACGCGCCCCGTGCCGCTGCCGCCATGCACCAGGATCAACGGATACTTGCGCGCGTTTTCGGGAATTTGATACTGCACGTACATCTGATCCATCCAAAACGTCTGGCCCGGATCGGTGCTGGACGTGCTCTGCGTCGGGTCGTAGTTGCCCGGCGCCACCACTTTCTTGCCACCGATAAAAAAACTGCCTTGCTGCGCGATGGTAATCGGCCCGCGGGCGGACGAGCCGGGCGTGCTGGCGCAGCCGCCGAGCATCATGCCGGGCATGATGGTGAGTAGGCCGATGTGACGAAAGTAAAGTATTTATTTAGATTCATTATTTTCTCAGTATAAAGTAGGATGCTGTCACTCCCAATCGGTCGCCTGTTCGTACACATGTGCCACGCGGTAAAGCAGCGCTTCGCTGAAGGGCTTGCCGACGATCTGCATGCTAAGCGAGCGGGATACTAACCCTATTACTCTTGAGTAATAGCAAACTCTCGAAGCCAGGGTCCAAGGTGGGCGATATCAAAAGTGCCAGCCTCGAACAGCTGCAGCATCTCTTGATGGATGGCTATGGATGGCCTCTTTAGGCACCAGCCGTTGATACGCAGAAACACGTCGACGGCAGCAAAAGCGATACGCTTGTTGCCATCTACAAAGGGGAGATTAATAGCAAGGCTTTCCAGCAATGCTGCAGCCTCAGCGATGATATCGTCGTAATAACCCGTTTGTGGTCGAAACAGGACAGCTTCGAGGGCGCCTGGGTCACGAACACCACCTGCGCCGCCATACCTTTGCATTAAGACCGTGTGCATGCCGAGCACATCGGCCACAGTGAGATAATCGCGAACCACGACTTATTTCGCGAGTTCGCGGTACAAGTGATCAAACTCATCAAGACTAGACGCAAACGACGCCATTACGTGGCGGCGGGGTCGGGTCTTTTGCTGGCGGTCGATGTAATCACGCAGAGCCTCATCCAGCACAGCCTGAAATTGTCGGCCTTGCCCCTCAGCAATTTGACGTAATGCGGTCAACACGTCAGGCGATGCCTGAGAAGAAAACTTTTCGCGTGCAACTGTAGCCATTAATGTCACTTTCTTGATCTGTTTGGTCTTCGGGAGGGATACTAACTGCTCGTGAGTTTTTACTCTTCGGCAAGTATGAGCGGCAGCATTTTACGTACATCACCATGTAAAGCCGTCAGTGTGCTTTCAAATGAAAGCTGCGGCATGTTAGCTCTAACCAATCTTGCCACGATTCGAGCCTGCTCAAAGTCGCGCGGCTTTTTAATTGTTTCTCGGTTTGCTAGGCCAGAGAGCCAAGCTTTATGCAATGCGAAAGCTCGCGGGTCTGGCACCCGCATTGGTACAGGCCAACCGTCTTCATCGATGGCAATCGCGTCGAGTTTGGGAGAGTTCAACAGCCACTGCAATCCCGGCACCTCGACTGCAACAAGATCCGAACCGGCAAAGGTGACAAGATCGGTGGCATATATGCCACGTTGTGCAGTCACCAGATCAACCATGAATTGCCCAGCATTGGCAGCTCGATAACCATTTTCACGAACACACTCAAACGTTTTGTCTGCATTTTTTAACAGCCCTAGCAGTCCATCACCATCTAACTTTTCAGATACGACTGTCATTTTTTGACGTGCGTCGTAGAGTAAGTCAACATCACCGGAGGCAAGTAGTTCCAGCAAAAAATGAGCACCTCCCTCTGCCTCATAGGCATACAGTGCTTGGGTACCAATGACGGTAAAGCTGTCGTACAAGCTGGCCCGTTCGAGTTCGCGAAGAACGCGGGCCACAACACGGGGGACACGATTCAACCTCAACGCTTTGTTCAGCCTGGCTTGTTCTTGAATCTTTTCGGTAATCAGATTAAAGCGCTCTTTCGCTGCTGTGCGACCAGCAGAAAATACCGCGAATAACTCCTCGGTTTGCTTAGACCGTGGTCCAAACGACTTGCCGTTGCCACGTCGATCTCGATCTCTGAACAAGTATTCCGTACCACGTACTGTTTTCCAGCGCATACCGTATGTGTAGGACGCAGCATGACTCTGAGCCGAACGATAGTTTTCGTAAAGCTGCGCGGTGTTGACTTGGTGAAGTCGCTGTTGATTCGATAATGATTTCAAGCTGTTTCCGGCAAAAATGTAATTTCTTTATTTTGCCGGAAACATACGATTAAATCAATGTCTGTTTCCGGCAAAAGTTCAATTATTATTTTTTGCCGGAAATACAGGCATGCGCCGTCGTGGAAGTACAACGGAGGTGAGCACAGCAGTTTTGACGGACAGAACACCCTTCATCACAAACCGCCTAAGATTTTGATAAATAAGCAAATCAAGCACTTGGTGTCCGGTTCATCTTTCGAAATGTCAATACATCTAAAAGTGTAATATCGGGTGATTCAGTGGTGAATCGCCGGTTTTAAACAGGATTTATAGAAGTACCCATGAGCAATGATTTCAAACAGCGCCTGGCACAGCCGCGCATCATTCTGGCACCAGGCATCTACGACGCCTTGTCCGCCCTGATCGCACAGCAGTCCGGGTTCGAGGCGCTGTACCTATCGGGGGGATCGGTCGCCTACACGCTGCTGGGTCGTTCGGACGTCGGTTTGACAAGCTATTCCGAGGCGGTCGAGACGCTGGCCCGCGTCACTGACCGAGTGTCGCTGCCGGTGATCGTGGACGCTGACACGGGTTTTGGCAACGCCCTCAATGTGCAGCGTACCGTGCGCGGCTTCGAGCGCGCGGGCGCGGCGATGATTCAACTGGAAGACCAGACCTTTCCCAAGCGCTGCGGGCACTTGGCAGGCAAGACGGTGGTGCCCACTTCGGAGATGTGCGGAAAAATCCGGGCTGCGGTTGACTCGCGCCGCAGCAGCTCCACGCTCATTATGGCGCGCACGGATTCAATCGCCGTTGAGGGGCTTGAGTCCGCGCTGGATCGGGCCGAGCGCTACCTGGAAAGCGGCGCCGATGCGCTGTTCATCGAGGCGCTGCGTACGCCTGCGGACATGGACACCGCCTGCGCGCGCTTTGCTGGCCGCGCACCCTTACTCGCGAATATGGTGGAGGGTGGCAAGACTCCCATCGAGCCCGCTGACGAACTGGGGCGCCGCGGATTCCGCATCGCCATCTTTCCAGGTGGCACAGTCAGGGCAGTGGCCAAGACATTGATCGACTACTACGCCAGCTTGCGCGAGCATCGCACGACCGCGCCCTGGAAAGACCGCATGTTCGATTTCGATGGACTCAATGAAGTGGTCGGCACACCCGACTTGCTTGAAGAAGGCCGCCGATACGAGACGGGATAGAAGTCGGGCTATAGGAACCGAAGTCAACACGACCAGGAGATGCAATCCATCATGAGCACAACGATTCTCAATCGCGCTGGCATGGCCGGCGCCTACAAGACGCACGGGCGAATGTTCTTGCTGTGCATATTCCTGACGCTGTCAGGTCTTGCCTTGCCCCCACAAGCCCAGGCACAGACGTATCCGTCACGACCAATCAAGCTGATCTCTCCGCTTGCGGCAGGCGGCACGGGTGACACCCTGGCGCGCCTGTTTGGCGCGCAGATTGCAAAGGTGCTGGGCCAGCCGGTGGTAATTGATGCGCGCCCCGGCGCAGGCGGGCAGGTCGGGCTGGAAGCAGTGGCGAAGGCGCCGCCCGATGGCTACACCCTGGCGATCACCGCCTCGGCAGTGGTCATCATTCCGGCGCAGCGCGCCAATGCCGGTTTCGATGCACTCACCGACTTCGAGCCGATCGGACAGGTGGCCAACACCTCGCAGGTGCTGGTGGTGAATGCGGCATCTCAGTTCAAGACGCTGGCCGATCTGTTGGCCTACGCCAAGGCCAACCCCGGGCGCCTGAACTACGGCTCCTCGGGCAATGGTTCGCTCACCCACCTGAACACCGAGATGCTCAAGGAGATGACCGGTGTCACCATCGTGCATGTGCCCTACCGGGGAAGCACCTTCGCCAGGAACGGCTTGCTGGGCGGTGAGGTTGATTTTATTGTTGATGGCCTGCTGCCGGCACTGCCCTTGATCAAGGACGGCAGGTTCAGGGCACTGGGCCTTCTCGACAGCGCGCGCTCGCCCAGTGCGCCAGAGATTCCCACCATCGCACAGGCGGGCGTCAAGGGTTATGCGTCCGACACCTGGTATGGCCTACTTGCGCCGGCAGGCACACCCAAGGATGTGATCCAGACGCTGTACGCTGCTGCTGTGGCGGCCGCCAAGAGCCCGGAGTTTCGCGCGGCGCTGGCTGAGCAGGGCGTGCAACTCACGGTGAGTTCACCGGTTGAATTCCGAACACTGCTGCAAAGCGAAAAGACCCGATGGACGAGCGTCATCAAATTCTCGGGCGCAAAGTAATGAGTGGCACACACACCCTGCACGAGCCATTGGGTCATGTGCATGACACGAAAGGAAACATGAGATGGGCATGACGATTGCCGAGAAGATCCTGGCACGCCAGTCTGGCCGCGCGGTGGTACGCCCCGGTGACATGGTTGTTGCCAATGTCGAAACCTGCGTGCTGCTTGACACGCATTTCAACCGACATGCTGCCTGGAGATGGCCCACCAAGCTGCATGATCCCGACAAGGTTGTGCTGGTGGCCGACCATATCGTGGTCGCGGCCAACCCCGACGCTGCGGTGGGCTTGCGCACCATGCGTCAGGTGGCGAGCTACTATGGCATCAAGCGGGTTCACGATGCCGGCGCCAATCAGGGCATCAGTCACCAAGTGATCGCTGACATGGGCTACGCGCTGCCGGGCACCGTGCTGGCTAACCCAGACTCTCACACAGTGAGCGCCGGAGCATTCAACTGCGTCGCAAGAGGCTTGGGGCGTCCCGAGCTGCTTCAGATTCTGTGCACTGGGCAAACCTGGTACCTGGTGGCACCAACGGTGCGCTATGAGCTCATGGGTGAGTTGCCCAAGGGCGTGACGGCCAAAGACGCTTTCTTGTACCTGGCTGGGCGCTGGGGCTCGCACGAGAACCAGAGCATTGAATTCGGCGGGCCCGCCCAAGCGGGCCTCAGCCTCAATGCGCGCCGCACCTTGTCCACCATGTGCGCTGAAGTCTCAGCCGAGTTTGCCACCTGGGAGCCCGACGACTTGCTGCTGGCACACATGCGCGCGAGGACCGACCGACCCTTCTTTCCCACCTGGCCCGATGCCGATGCACAGTATGTCGATGTGCGCACCATCAACCTGAGCGAGTTGGAGCCCTATGTGTCGGGCATAGACGGTGTGATTCACAACACGCAACCGCTGTCAGAGTTTCACGACAAGATCAGGTTAGATCAGTGCGTGGTGGGCTCGTGCGCGAACGGCACGCTGGACGACTTGGCGGAGGTGGCCGAGATTGTGAAGGGGCGCCAGGTCGCGCCCTGGGTGCGCTTCATCGTGACGCCCGGCTCGCAGGCGATCTACCGCGAAGCGGCCCGGCTCGGGTTGCTCTCGACCATCGCTCAATCGGGTGCGCTGGTGACGGTGTCTGCATGCGGTGCATGCGCGGCGCAGGACTTCGGCACACTGGCGCCGGGCGAGGTGTGCCTCACGGCAACCACCCGCAACTACAAGGGCCGCATGGGCGCTTCGCAGGCCAAGATCCACATGGCGTCGCCAGCAACGGTGGCGGCATCGGCCATCACTGGCTACATCACCCATCCGCGTGATCTGCAAGCTGTGGACGCGGCCGTCGGAGAAGTGCAATGAATCAGATCATTCAAGGACGCGTCTGGTGCGTGGGCGACAACATCGACACCGACTTGCTGCTGCCCATCGACGTGCTTCAGATGGCCCGCTCAGAGCGACCCAAGCATGTATTCCGGGCGAACCGGCCTGGGTGGGTGCAGCAGGTGAAACCCGGCGACATCCTGATCGGCGGCAAGAACTTCGGCATGGGTTCGGGCCGGCCGGCGGCCCAGACCATGAAGGACCTGGGTCTTTCATGTGTGGTGGCCGACACCTTGAATGGGCTGTTCTTTCGCAACTGCATCAACTTCGCGTTTCCAGGGCTTGAGATTCATGGTGTGCGCGAGGCCTTTGAAGAGGGCGACGAAGCGCAGGTCGATTGCGCGGCTGCCACCATCACCAACTTGCGCACTGGCGTGAAGCTGAGCGGCTCGCCGTGGCCTGAACTGATGCAGAGTTGCATGCGGGCGGGCGGGCTGGTGGAGCAGTTGGAGGCCGCCGGTATGCTGCATCCGGTGGGCTGGAGCCCGACGCCTACGATTTGATTCAGCGCGGGCGAGCAGGGACGATGACCATGCCACGCTCACCCCGCTTCCTAGAAGGCAACACCAGTTAACAGGTCACACTGCGCTGAAATAGCAAATCACTCGCAGGTTGTCTGGCCTCAAAACGCCATGCGCAAACCCACGCTGCCGCCGTAGAGCGACTGCCCCGTTCTCGCCTCACCCGAAACACCGACGTAGGCATAAGCATTGTCTGAGATTTTGACGCTGCCATACAGCCCCACCTGCACAAAGGCGGAGCCTGCAGTCGCTGTGGTGACGCTACTTGAATAACCACCAAGCGTGGTGTTAAGCGTTGGGTTTAACAAGCCTGAAGTATCAGCGCCCACTGCTATGTTGGCTCGATAGGTGTACTCAGCTTTGAGCGGGTCTTTGTTCGACGACCCAGCTGCCAAGCCAATCACGCCCCGCACCGCACTGCCGCTAAAGCCTGCGATGCTCAGTGCGGCCGCGCCACTCCCTTCGTCATACGCGTTTTGACCAACATACTGATAGCTCAGTCGTGCATAGGGTGTGAGACGCACATCGTTGTAGTCAAACGGGCGGCTAAGTCCCACGCTCACCAGCGCATCATTGCCCATCACCCCTTTATGACTAAACCCGCCGGTGTAGCCTGTTGGGTCGTTGCGCGATAGGTTGGTTGAACTCAAGCCCACGCTTGCCATGCCGTCGAGCACATAGTCTTGCAGCACGGGCATTTTGCCGTAGACAAAGAGTGAGCCTTGTTGGATCGTACTGTTGCCACCCTTGGCCGCAACGGTTGTGTTGGATAACGCTAAGCCACCGCCAAGCTTTAAACCTAGCGCAGCGTTTGAGTACGCATCCACACCGGTGACAATTTGGTACAGATTGCTGTTGTAACCGTTGCCAGCGCTGTTGCTTGCGCGGTCAGTGCGTTGGTAGGCAATCTCACCCCACGCACGGCCGTCTTTCACCGCAGCGCTCGTTACGTTCGTTGTGCTCGGATTGACTGCTGGGTTGGTACTCATGTTCGCTGTCGGCAGCCCCGAGGGGTTGGTTGCGCTGATACCGCCCGTTGATAATGCGTTGTTAAGCGCAGGATTCATCTGACTAGGTGCCATCAGATCGTCACCCAACCGCGCCAATACCGCTTGCTGTACGCGTTGCGTGGTTTGAGGCAAGGTGGCGACAGAAGCCGCATGAATCTCACCCGCTAAGGAGCGCGCAAAGCCGGACAGATTTGCAGCGTTTTGACCTGCTACTGCATAAAGTAACGAGTCTTGCGCCGAAGATGAAGTGCCAGCCTTATTTACACCTAACAACTGATCTAAAACGTCGGCCACAGACTTAGCGTTGGTGGTGCTTGAAGCTAAGGTGGTGCCGTACGAGGTTGGTACTGTGACTAGATCAACGCTATTGCTGTTGCTGACGTTATAAAACGCGATTAGTTGCTTACCGCTGCTTAACTCTGCAGGCTGAGTGAGCGTGGTAAAGCGCCCCGTGATACCACCTGCTGCAGCGATGATGCGAAACCTGTCGCCAAGCACTGGCGCATAAATGCTGCTGCCATAGCCCGCTTCACTTGCACTAAACAGATTTGATAAGCGTGGCGTGAGGGTTGCGCCCGAATTAATCACCAGTTGACTGCCTACATTCACAAATGCGTAGTAGCCCGAAGCACCCACGGGCGTGGTGCTGCTTGCTTGAGTCGTACCCGCGATATCTTGTTGATACGTTGACCCAGCGTTGAGCGTCAAGTTTTGAGCGAAAGACAGATAGCCCGGCGAGTTACCCGGCTTAATCACACCACTCACCGTGCTGTTACCCGCAATCGTGCCCGTGCCCATTAATGTACCCGCAGACGCCACGAGCACATCGCCCGTGCCAGTGGGTGAGGCGCCAGCCACCACCAAGGTGCCGCTAGACACCGTCGTACCACCCGAGTAGGTGTTCGCACCCGTCAGAATCAGCGTACCAGTATTTTGTTTAGTCAAACTACCCGAGCCAGACATCACACCTGAGTAAGTACCATCAGT
>JBILHV010000168.1:0-4546 GCA_044350305.1 Burkholderiaceae bacterium | reverse complement strand
TTTGGTGGCGGAGCATCCTGGCCAATTGCTTTCATCCCGATGAAAGCCCTGCAGATCCTAGGTAGCTACACTGGTTCACTACAGGAAATGCGCGAACTCATGCAGCTTGTCAAAGAGGGCAAAATCACGCCCATCCCTGTGCATACCCACCCACTGGCCGATGCCGACAAAGTATTGAAGTCATTGATCGCTGGCAAAGTGACAGGTCGCGCTGTATTGACCGCATAAAGCGAAGCGCTCTACCCGGTCTTGCAGTGCTATTTATTTCCTTGATAGCGCTGCAAGGCCAGCAACACCTGGCGTGTTGCGAGCGGACGACCCGCTAGGTGTTCCGCCAAGCGCTCGCGCAGCCGCGCACGTAACTGAGGTTCTTGCTGCGCATCATCAAAATCCGGCGGCTCTTGGTCTAGCCCGTATCCGGTCTCTTTGAGTAAGGTCCATTCAAATTTACGCAAGGCGCCTGCCGCAGTTTGCCCAGCTGCTAACTGCTGCAGTGCAATCACATAGGCGTCGAACAACCCGGGGTGAGGATCCTCACGCGGTAGCAAACGAAACATCAGCTCGTTCATGTACCAGCACGACATCATGGCAGGACCTAGCAAGGGATGCACGCCCGCGCACTCGGCGCGCGTCATGGTTTTGACTTCGGTCGCACCGCTCCAAGACAGTAGCAAGGGCTGGAACACCGAGAGCGCAGGTCGCAGAACCGAGTGCGGTCTTTTAGCGCCCTTGGCAACCAAGGTCACCCAGCCGTGGTCTCGTGAGAACGCCTGTACGATCAAAGAGGTCTCGCGCCAGGCCGTTGCATGCAGGACGTAGCCCGGGGTTTCGTGGACTCGTACGAGGCGTCGGCTCATGTGACTAGGCGCTCAGTGCTTTACTCATAGCCCAGATCACGCAGGCTGCTCTCTTTTTCAGCCCAGCCTTTGCGCACCTTGATGTACACCTCAAGATGGATAGGCTTATCGAGCAGTTTGGCCATGTCCTGGCGTGCCTCGGAGGCAATCCGTTTCATGTGTCCGCCACCCGCACCCAGCAAGATGGGGCGATGGCTATCGCGCTCTACGATGACGCATGCCGCAACATGGGCGCCTTTGTCGGTTTCTTCCCACTGCTCGATGACAACCGTGCAACCGTAAGGGAGCTCATCACCCACCAAACGAAAGATTTTTTCGCGAATGAGCTCCGCTGCGATAAAACGCATAGGACGATCCGTGAGTGTGTCGGCATCGAAAAACGGCTCATTCTCAGGCAAACGCTTAGCAACCTCATCCAGCAACTGATCAAGTTGATGGCGCTTAGTCGAGCTAACAGGCACGACGGCATCAAACTGATAGAGTGCCGCGATTCTCGCCACGAAGGGATAGAGCTCATCGCGACTTTTTAGCTGATCAATCTTGCTAATAACTAGAATGGTCCGCTTGGGCTCATGCAACAAAGACAAGAGCTTTTCATCACCTGGTGACCACTTACCCGCCTCAACCACGAACAGCACCACATCCACATCGGCCAAGGTTTGCGTGACCACGCGGTTCATCATCTTATTCATGGCACCACCGTGGCGCGTCTGAAACCCTGGGGTATCGACAAAAACGAACTGCTCAGCATCACGCGTCAGCACACCTTGAATACGGTGGCGCGTTGTCTGCGCCTTGCGCGAAACAATAGAAATTTTGGTGCCAATTAAAGCGTTCGTCAGAGTGGACTTACCGACATTTGGACGACCAACGACTGCGATGAAACCACAGCGGTACGCTGTTTCGGTCATTTAAGCTCCTGAGCGACCGCAACCGGCAGCGTTAATTGTGCCGTTTTGCGCGCCCGGGTTGAACGCTTTTTAACTGGAGTGGGACTTGCAGCCTCCGCGCTCACCAAGGCGAGCTTGGCGCCAGACTGCTCGGCTGCACGACGGCTCGAGCCCGCCGCAACAACCTTGATATCCAAAGACGGGATCAAACACTCAACCTCAAACTGCTGGCTGTGCGCCGCACCGTGCGTGGCGACAACGTTATAGATCGGCAAGGCCAGCTGGCGACTTTGCAAAAACTCTTGCAATAAGGTTTTTGCGTCTTTACCCAATGTCAGCGGATCGACACTCGCCAGGATGGGCTTGTACAACCGCTCAACAAGTTGTTGTGCGGCGACGAATCCCCCGTCCAGATAGACCGCAGCGAGCACAGCTTCGAAGGTATCGGCCAAAATCGATGGGCGACGAAAACCACCACTCTTGAGCTCGCCTTCGCCCAAACGCAAAAACTTGGACAGATCCAGCTTTTGAGCGATGTCGGCGAGCGAGGATTGTTTGACTAAGTTCGCACGCACGCGCGATAAGTCGCCTTCGTCTAGGGTGCCGTAATGATTGAACAACAGTGCAGCGACGGCCACGTTAAGCACCGAATCACCAAGAAACTCTAAGCGCTCGTTATGACGCGCGCCATGGCTGCGATGCGTCAGCGCCTGCTCAAGCAGTGCAGGCTTGACGAACTTATATCCGAGCGAGGTTTCGAGGGCGACCTGGGGCATGAAGCAAATAACATGAAGCGAGTGAATCGAGTTGAACGAACTTAGTGGAAAGGACCAATGCGACCCAAACTGCCAAAATTCATCCAAATGAAGAAAGCTTTACCAACGATATTGGCCTCAGGGACAAATCCCCAGAAACGGCTGTCGAGACTATTATCGCGGTTGTCTCCCATCATAAAGTAAACACCGGCCGGGACAGTGCAGCGGACACCATTACGTAGGTATTCACATTTTTCACGATACGGGAAGCTTGAAATTGGCCCTATATCCTGCGAACGTCGCTCATCTAGCAGTATTTTATGGGGCTTATCGCCCAGGGACTCTATGAACTGTGCGGTATACGCCACACGGTCCGGCTCAAAATACTGTCCATCCGCTTTACGCGGAACCTCTTTACCGTTGATATAGAGTTTCTTGTCCAAATAAGCGACTTGATCGCCAGGCAGGCCAACCACACGCTTGATGTAATCCACGGAGGGATCAACCGGATAGCGAAACACCATCACATCGCCGCGCTGTGGCTGACCGATCGGAATCACCTTGGTATCAACGACCGGCAAACGTAGCCCATACGTGAATTTATTGACAAGGATCAGATCGCCCGATTGCAACGTCGGCAGCATGGATCCCGAAGGAATACGGAACGGCTCGACAATAAACGAGCGCAGGACAAAGACAAACAAAATGACGGGGAAAAAACTGACGCCGTACTCCACCCACCACGGCATCTTTCCAAACTCGGCCTGAATCTGCTCTTGACGCGTTAATTTTTCATGGTCAGGTAGACCGGCCCAACTCGGGCGAGCCAGCTCAAGCGCCTGCATCACACGGGCCGCTCGTTTATGGCGCAAAGAAAAGCGATCAAGCGACCACACAATACCGGTCACGACAAGCAACACAAAAAGAATTAAGGCAAAGTTCCAGCTCATTGTTTCGACCTTTGCAAACGTTTTATTTATCTTCTACCTGCAGGATCGCCAAGAACGCCTCCTGTGGGATTTCAACACTACCAACTTGCTTCATACGTTTTTTGCCAGCCTTCTGTTTTTCAAGAAGCTTCTTTTTACGACTGACATCGCCGCCATAACACTTCGCCAGCACGTTCTTACGCAGCGCCTTGACGTTCTCGCGCGCGATGATTTCAGCCCCGATCGCGGCCTGAATCGCCACGTCATACATCTGGCGTGGAATCAGCTCGCGCATCCGCGACACCACGTCCCGGGCACGATAGCGCGCATTGGCGCGATGGCAAATTGTTGAAAGCGCATCGACCTTATCGCTATTAATCAACAGATCAACTTTGACAACATCTGCAGCGCGATATTCTTTGAACTCGTAATCCATGGAGGCATAGCCGCGCGACACAGACTTCAGTTTGTCAAAGAAATCGAGCACGATTTCTGCGAGCGGGATCTCATAGTGCAAATGCACTTGACGGCCGTGGTAGGTCATATCAAGTTGCACGCCACGCTTACTATTACAGAGTGTCATCACCGTACCGACATACTCTTGAGGCATAAAGAGGGTGACATTGACAATGGGCTCGCGCACTTCGAGGTATTTACCCACCTCAGGCATACGCGAAGGACTTTCAATCTGAATCACACTATTGTCACGCAACTCGACCTCATAGACTACCGAAGGTGCAGTAGTGATGATATCCATATCGAACTCGCGTTCAAGCCGCTCTTGCACGATTTCCATGTGCAATAAGCCCAGAAAGCCACAACGAAAACCAAACCCCAGTGCCTGAGACACCTCGGGCTCGTACATGAGGGCGGAATCGTTGAGTTTGAGTTTTTCAAGAGAGTCGCGCAGCTGATCGTATTCACTGCTCTCGACGGGATAGAGACCCGCAAACACCTGAGGCTTGACTTCTTTAAAGCCAGGCAGCGGTACGGTGGAGGGCTTGGCAAACGTCGTAATGGTGTCGCCGACCTTCGCATCAGCCAACTCTTTGATCCCCGCAATAACAAAACCGACTTCACCTGCGGACAAAAACTTACGCGCCTCGGACTTAGGC
>JBILHV010000014.1:0-13936 GCA_044350305.1 Burkholderiaceae bacterium | reverse complement strand
GCCCTAGAGCTAGATCTCGCCGACATCCAATCGCAGCTCTCTGACATGTTGATGGCAATACCTAACTTGCCGCATGAGAGCGTTCCACAAGGTACCGATAGTGAAGGCAATATCGAAGTCCGTCGCTGGGTGCCGCAGGCCGACGCGTCGGGAGATCCCGAGCGTTTGCCCTTTGAGCCGCGAGATCACGTGACACTTGGTGAAACGATTGGCCTCGATTTTGATACGGCGGCTAAATTGTCTGGCGCAAGATTTAGCTTTATGCGCGGACCGGTCGCGCGCCTGCATCGCGCCCTAGCGCAGTTCATGCTTGATTTGCAAACCGGCACCCACGGCTACACCGAGTGCTACACGCCCTACATTGTGAATGCCTCGACATTGATGGGCACAGGTCAATTGCCCAAGTTCAAAAACGACATGTTTTGGGTCACCCGCGGGGGCGATGAGCCCACCATAGACGAGCAAGGCAATGTGGTTGCCCGCGAAGATCAATATTTAATCTCGACTTCGGAAATCACACTCACCAGTTTTGTACGAGACACCATCGTGCCTCCGACTGATCTTCCGATCCGTCTGACAGCGCACACGCCCTGTTTTCGCTCTGAAGCTGGCAGTGGCGGACGTGATACGCGTGGATTGATTCGTCAGCACCAGTTCGACAAGGTCGAGATGGTGCAGATCGTCGCGCCGGAGGCTTCCTACGAAGCACTGGAGGACATGGCGGGCCATGCAGAGAAAGTGTTGCAGCTGCTTGGTTTGCCCTACCGTGTGATGCTGCTTTGCACCGGCGACATGGGCTTTGGTGCAACCAAGACCTACGACCTTGAAGTGTGGTTGCCCGCGCAAAATGCTTGGCGAGAGATTTCGTCTGTATCGAATTGCGAAAGTTTTCAGGCGCGTCGTATGCAAGCGCGCACGCGTACGGCGGCAGGCAAGACCGAGTTTGTCCATACGCTGAACGGCTCGGGTCTTGCCGTCGGCCGTGCGCTTGTTGCTGTGCTTGAGAATTATCAGCAGGCCGATGGCAGCATCCTGATTCCCGATGTGCTGCACCCCTACATGGGTGGCAAAACCGTATTGCAAGCGGGCTGACACCGCACACCATGCGCGCGACGACTCTACTAGTGTTGACTGTACCGCCCTTGATGTGGGCCAGTAACGCCATCGTGGGCCGGATGGCGGCAGGAACAATCCCTCCGCTAACACTCAATTTTTTGCGCTGGGTGGTTGCACTGGCAGTATTGCTGCCCTTTATCTTTGCGCAACTCAAAGTGGATTGGTCCTTGGGGCGCCAGCACTGGAAGCTCTTTGCAGCGACTGGGTTTTTAAGTACAACCTGCTACAACGCGCTCCAGTACTTGGCGCTCATTACATCGAGCCCCATTAATATCGCCTTGATTACTGCAGCGGGTCCGATTTTTACTTTGCTGGTGGGGCGCGCTTTCTTTTCTGCTCATATTGGCCGCGCAGCCGCTCTGGGTGCCGTGTTGTCGATTCTTGGTGTGGCGTGGGTTCTCTTGCGTGGTGAAATCCAAAATCTCACACACGTTGCGTTTGTCTCAGGCGATTTGTTTATGCTGTTTGCGATCGGGCTCTGGAGTGTCTACACCTGGTTGTTACGTGAGCGGCCCAAAGCGATGTCGGGCTATAGTGTGCTTGCGTTACAGATGATTTGGGGCCTCGCATTTGCTGTTCCGATGGTCTTGGCGGAAGTGCTTTGGGGAGGATACCCACCCGTGCAGTGGGATGCGCACGCACTGGGGATGGTGGTGTACGTAGCCCTTGGGCCCGCACTGTTAGCCTATATTTGTTGGCAGCGGGCGGTTGCGCTAACGGGCTCACAGTTGCCGATGTTCTTTTTAAACTTGACGCCCGTTTTTGCCGCCATTCTTGCGGTGCTGTTGTTGGGTGAGTTTCCGAAGTCTTACCATTACATCGGCCTTGCTTTAATCGTACTGGGCATCGTATTGTCGAATCGTGACGAACCGGTCACAAACATAAAAAAATAGCGTGGATCATCCACATTAACGTATCTGTTTTTAAGGTGAGTAAGAAATGAAACGAGTATTGCGTCGCGTGTTGCAAACAACGGTGGGTCTGATGGCCACTTTGGTGTTTGGTGGGGTCGCTGCGCCCATGGCTGTCGCCGACACTGTGCAAGGATCCTATTTAGTGGGTGGAGCACAGGCGAATGCGGGCGTTCCATTCTTTGGTGCCGGGTCAAAAGCTCAGGCCGATGGTGCCTGGGATTATTATCAAAAATCTATTGGCCAACCGATGTCTGAGTGGGCAAAGACTGAAGTCAGGCGTGCGCCAGGCGGCACGGTGTTTTACCCGTTTTCTGGCCCAGATTTTGTGACCGTTTCCCACCTGTTTCCGCAGGCCGATCGCTTTGTGATGGTTGCCATGCAGGCTGCTGGTGAGCCTGCGGATATGGCAAACATGTCGAGCGGGCGCGTGCAAAGTTTTCAGGCGAAGTTTATGCGCGAGTGGATGAAGTTCAGTCGCTTGGCATTTTTTCGCACGGATGACTTGAACGAAGACTTGCGTGATAAGCACGCCCAGATCGGTGTCACAACGATTTTGATTACGTTCGCCTTGTACTCTGGGTATGACGTCAAGGCGGTTTATCCAATCGTGTTTGATGAGGCTTCAGGCGATTACATCAAAGGCAACGGTCCCTGGAAATCGGTTCGCCTCGAACTGAGCAAAGCTGGTAAGCCCGTCGTGTTGGATTATGTGAGCTTGGATTTGTCCGATGGTGCGCTGAGCCAAAGTGCTTCAACGCGAGCATGGCTTGCGCGAGAATCACGTCATCCCGTTCTATTAAAGGCCGCATCGCACTTGTTGCAGGAAACGTATTTTGCGGTCTTAAAAGATATCCTAGTCGAAAACGCCACGATGGTCATACAAGATGAGACCGGATTGAATTACACCAATCTTGCTCAAATCGGACCGGTTGATTTGTATGGGGGGTTCTTGTATCCGCACGAGCTGTTTAATCGTAAAAAGCAAGAGTCTCTCGCGCAGGCGTATCGGGAATCCAAGGACGTGAAGCCCTTGCCCTTCGCGTTTAGCTACAACAAGACGACAGAGCGGCGCAGCGTTCAGATCGTTAGACGTTAACGCGTGTTGCGCGGTCGCGCAAAGGCGCGCTGGCTGAAGGTGCGCACCGCTGCGTTAAAGGTCTCTGGTTCATCCACGAACAGGGCGTGCCCGGCTTGATCAAACATAGCGATGGTAATGAGCTCGGCCGCACGCTTTTGCTCAAGGGCCTCAGCCTGCTCTTTGAGCCAGGGGCGCACAGCGAACAGCACGGGAATCTTTTGTTTCTCAAGCGTATCGCGCCAGTACTCACGCGGGTAGGGTTGATTCCGCAACTGGATCGCCACGTTCGCAGGTACGCGTAGTGCCGAATCCAGTACAGCCTGCGCCAGAAGAGGTGGTGGCGTTTGGCGATAAATATCCTGACTAAATGTGCGCATGTATTGCTCACGCTTTTTTGGATCATTCATCGTCTGTTGAAAATTCGACTTTCCACCCTTAGGGGGACGGCCTTCGCCAACCGAGTTGTCGATTAGGATGAGCCCCCGCAGATCTTTCGGCGCGTATTTTGCAACGTAGTCTAAGGACTCAAGCACTGCAAGTGACCAGCCCGCCAAGATATATTCTTTGACTTTCGCAAATCTCAGGAATTCGTCCATGTCTTTGAGGCGACGTGCTGGAGCATGCGAAAGTTTGGTGAGGTCTGAGAGGCCTTGCGAGCGCGGGTCGAGCGCCAACACACGATATTGATTCGACAAACCGATCAGCTGTTGTTCGAAGACCGCGGCTGGCATGAGCCAACCGGGGATAAAGACGATGGTTTGCGGACCGCTGCCGGCTTCGAGATAATGGAGACGCACGCCATCAGATGTTTTGAAAGTATGGTGCTGCACGGGGGCCGCCCACAAAAGAATGGGGCATAGCAGCAAGCCAAACATGCCCAACAGTTGTTTAAATCGGTTCATGGGTACACTACTCAAAACACGAACGAGATGTGGATAGTGAGACATTATGATCGAAATTACCGGTAGCACGCGAATCTATGGGATTGTGGCTGATCCTGTGGCGCAAGTGAAAACCCCGCAGACGATGCGCAAGGTTTTTGCGCGGCGCGGCACCAACGGGGTTCTCGTACCCATGCACGTGCCACCAGCTGGCTTGCCAGATTTCGTTCAAGCCTTGCGCAGCATGAAAAATTTTGGTGGGATGGTGGTCACCGTGCCGCACAAGACAAGTATGGTCGGCCTCTGTGATGTGGTGACGCCAGAGGCGCGTGCGGTCGGGGCGGTCAATATCGTACGACGCGAGTCAGATGGCACGCTTGCCGGTGACATCTTGGATGGTAAGGGCTTTGTCGAAGGGTTAAGTCAAAACGGGTTCAAGCTCGAGGGACTGACTGTACTTCTCTGTGGCGCGGGTGGGGCCGCTCGGGCTATCGCGTTTGCGCTCGCCCAGGCTGGAATTCGACAATTATCGATTCACAACCGAACACAAGCAGCTGCTCAGCAGATTCTTGATGGCGTCAAGACGCTATACCCTGCGCTTCAGACGGGACTGGGCTCTGAGGATCCCTCTGGCTTTGATTTGGTGGTGAATGCAACGTCTTTAGGCATGCGTGCTGAGGATCCGTTGCCCTTGGACGCATCGCGTCTGGTTCCGACGCAAGTCGTGGCGGAAATCATCATGACGCCTAAGCTCACCTCCTTGCTTGAGCGCGCGCAGGCCAAGGGTTGTCGCATACAGTACGGCCTGCCGATGCTTGAGTGTCAGATTGAAATGATGGCGGATTTTATGGGAGTCGCAAAATAATGGAAACCTTTGATTACGTGATTGTTGGCGGCGGCACCGCCGCTTGCGTGCTTGCGAATCGACTGACAGAAAATGGTCAGTATTCGGTGTTGATGCTTGAGGCGGGTGGAGAGCCTAAGAGCATGTGGATCAATATTCCTGCTGGTTTTACGAAACTACTTAACGACCCCACCTATAACTGGCGCTTTGAGACCGAGCCTGAAGACAATGTGCGGGGTCGCACGATCGCCATCCCGCGTGGAAAAGGGTTGGGCGGGTCAAGCTTGATCAATGGAATGATTTATGTGCACGGCCAGCCTGAAGACTACGATCACTGGGCTGCGTTGGGCGCACAGGGCTGGGCTGCGAAAGACGTCATGCCTTACTTTAAGAAAATTGAAACCTATATGCCCGGAGGTGCACATCGCGGAAAATCTGGACCGATGCATATTCATCACGTGAGCGAACGTTTTCCGATTGCGAGCGCTGTGATAGCGGCAGCAGGGCAGGATGGTCAGAAATTGACGGACGACTATAACGGCACGGATCAGGAAGGGTTTGGCTACTACCAAGTGGCTCAAAAAGGTGGCCAGCGTTGGAGTGCGGCTGATGGGTACTTGCAGCCTGTGCGCCATCGGAAAAACTTGACGGTGCGGACCGGTGCGCATGTGACTAAAGTGTTGCTCGCGCAGGGGCGATGCACTGGAGTGTCGTATGTGCAGCAAGATGGCATGCACGAGGTCGCAGCAAAGCGCGAAGTCATTATGGCTGCCGGTGCAGTGCAAACTCCGCAAATCTTAGAGCTTTCGGGAATCGGCGATCCATCGCTATTGCAAAAATTCGGGATTGCTTGTCTGCATGCCGCACCACGCGTGGGTGAGAACTATATCGATCACTTTGCAACGCGCATGAATTGGCGTGTCAAAAATACGCAGACACTCAATGAGTTGGCGCAGGGCTGGCGCGTGGGCGTCGCGGCCTTGCAATACTTTTTACAGCGCAAGGGAATACTCACTTTGGGGACGGGTCTAGTGCGGGGGTTTGTCAAAACGCGACCAGAGCTTGCAACGCCAGATGTGCAGTATTTCTTTATGCACGCGAGCTATGCGAACGCCGCGATCCGTAAGCTCGATCACGCGCCGGGGATGACCATGGGGGTGTCCGGTGTTCGTCCGACATCGCAAGGCAGTATCCATATCAAGTCCTCTGATCCTATGGCAGGGCCGTCAATACGCCCAAATTTTCTGGCTGACGACGCGGACCAGCAGTCGCTCATTGATGGTATGCGCATCGCGCGACGCATCATGGGCCGCGACGCACTGAAGGCTTATATAGACTTTGAAATGGCGCCAGGCGATTCAGTACAGACGGACGCACAGTGGTTGGACTTCGCGCGTAATAACGGACAGACCACTTATCACCCTGTCGCAACATGCCGTATGGGGACGGATATTAATGCTGTCGTCGATGTACGCTTGCGTTTTAAAGGGCTGAGTGGTCTTAGGATCGTTGATGCATCCGTCATGCCAGCGATGGTCTCTGGCAATACGCAAGGCCCCGTCATGATGATTGCAGAAAAAGGCGCAGAGATGATTCTTGAGGACGCCTTGACGCACTAATCGTCAGGTAGCGTCAGGTAGTGCTGCGCGAGCGTTTTAAATGCAGCCACTCCGGCGTCGCGTCCTGTCTCGTCTGACACCACCTCACCCACTGCTTCGGCGATCGATGAGGCGAGCGCAGCGTCTAAAAACAGTAAGCGCGCGCGGCGTGCCAGAACATCCTCGACCGTGCGTGCATATTCATGTCGCACGGCGAAACGAACCATGGCCTCGGTGAGTCCTCCGCCTAGCACGCGCTGCGCGCCGGGTAACGTATCGAGATAGGCGCCCTCGTCTCCGTAGGCGGCGATGCCAGGCGCTGCGCTCATGGGATGAGAGACGGTGTTGCCCGATTGAGCCCCCACAAGTGGGAGGTGTTCGGTTTGACACGGCGCACGCTGGGGTAGAAGTGACGCGTTCGTGCATTGAGCCAAGACATCTTCGGCCATTGCACGATAGGTTGTCCACTTTCCTCCGGTCACTGTCACAAGCTTGCTCTTGCTAATCAGTACCGTATGCTCCCGACTGATTTTTTTGGTGTTGCCGCTTTCATCTTGTGGAGGCTTGACCAGAGGCCGTAAGCCCACCCAAATGCTTTTGATGTCTTCGCGCTGTGGTGCACGCTTAAGGTAGCGTGCCGACTCGCGTAAAATGAATTCCAGCTCTTCCTTAAAGGGCGTCGGCTCACGACTTAAGTCGTGGCGAGGGGTATCTGTTGTGCCAATGATTACTTTTCCAAGCCATGGCACGGCGAACAAGACACGGCCATCTGTCGTGTGGGGCACAATCATCGCGTGATCACCCGGTAGAAAATCATGATCGACGACGATGTGTACGCCTTGGCTCGGTGCAACAATATTGGAATGGGATTCTTGACTCGCCTGTGCGTCGAGATCGCGTAGCGCGTCGACCCATACCCCGGTGGCATTGACGACACAGGAGGCCCGAATATTGTGTTGTTCAGCCGTCTCGGTATCGCGCACGACCAAGCCAGAGACACGGCCGTGCGCGTGGGTGAGCGCGACCGCTTCGCAATAGTTGAGCAATAGCGCCTCATGTTGTGCGGCAGTGCGCCCTAAGGCAAGCGCGAGTCTCGCATCGTCAAACTGCCCGTCCCAATATTTGACGGAACCTTTGAGGCCGGTGCTATTTAGGTTGGGAAGGTTTTGCAAGGTATGCGACTTTCCCATGAAGCGTGTGCGCCCGAGGCTTCGGCGCCCGGCAAGCGCATCATAGAGAATGAGCCCTGCACCATAAAAGCCTTGCTCCCAAAATTTGTAGCAAGGCATCACAAAGGATAGCGGTTGCGCGAGGTGGGGCGCATTGTGCAGTAGCGTGGTGCGTTCGTGCAACGCTTCATAGACCAGCGACACGTTTCCCTGTGCCAAGTATCGTACGCCGCCGTGTACAAGCTTTGTCGAGCGCGACGAGGTGCCTTGTGCGAAGTCGGTCGCCTCGATGAGCACAACCGAATAGCCTCGTGCAGCAGCGTCCAAGGCAAGTCCAAGACCTGTCGCGCCACCGCCGATAATCGCCAGATCGTATTGCGTGTTGTCTTTCAGGCGAGCGAGTAGGCTGGCTCGTTTTGTGTCCAGTGGTGTGTTGGGCTGACCGCGCGGTGAAAGAGACTCGGATGGACGCATGATGTGGTGTCGGTGCCGCGTTGGGTATCGTATTGATTGACTAGTTTAGTCTTGCGCCCAGTCTTTCGCTCTTTCGACAGCTTGATGCCATCGGGCGAGCTTCGTTTGGCGTGCCGTATCTGTCAGTCGAGGCTCAAAGCGCTGATCGATCACCCATTGTGATGAAATCTGCTCGGTGTTTGACCAGAAGCCGACCGTCAGTCCAGCGAGGTAGGCTGCACCGAGGGCTGTCGTCTCTGTGACGGCAGGCCGCACAACGGGAATCCCCAGAAAATCAGCCTGTATTTGCATGAGCAAGTTGTTTTTGGAGGCGCCGCCATCCACGCGCAATTCGGCCAACGTGATGCCGGAGTCTTTTTGCATGGCACTAAAGACATCGGCGACCTGGAGTGCAATTGCTTCGAGTGCGGCACGTGCGATATGCGCTTTCGTCGTGCCACGCGTCATACCAACTAACGTGCCCCGTGCGTGACCGTCCCAATGGGGGGCACCAAGACCCGTGAAGGCAGGCACAAGATAGGTGTCGCCCACATCCGGCACGCTTTGCGCCAAACTTTCAACTTCTGCTGCGGTTTGAATGATATTGAGGCCATCACGCAGCCACTGTATCGTTGCACCACCCATGAATACTGACGCCTCTAGGCAGTAGGTGGTGTCCAGCGTGCCTCTCGGCGCCGCGGCACGCTGCCAGCCCACAGTGGTGAGTAGCCGGTTTGCACTCTCAACCGGCGTGCTGCCTGTATTCAAAAGCATGAAACATCCTGTGCCATAGGTGTTCTTGGCCATCCCAGGCGAGAAGCAGGCTTGACCAAAGGTCGCCGCTTGCTGGTCACCGATCATGGCCGCAATCGGCACCGCACGACCAAAGAGCGAAGGGTCGGCCTCACCAAACACCCCACCGCTTGGTCGAACCTCGGGCAGCACGGCGCGCGGAATATTGAAGAGCGCTAACAGCTCGTCGTCCCACTGCAGGGTGTGCACGTTAAACAGCAACGTCCGAGAGGCATTGCTCGGGTCGGTCGCATGGACCTTGCCTGTGGTTAGTTTCCAAAGCAGCCAGGTGTCGATGGTCCCAAAGGCCAATTCCCCTCGCTCGGCTCGTGCACGCGCGCCGGGTATGTGGTCAAGCAACCACGCTAATTTGGTTGCAGAAAAATAGGCATCCAGCACAAGCCCGGTTTTTCGTTGCAACAACGCGGTGTGGCCCTGTGTTCGCATCGTGTCGCAGAGATCTGCCGTGCGACGATCCTGCCATACGATTGCGTTGGCAAGGGGTTCGCCCGTCAACCGATCCCACAGGACAGTGGTCTCACGCTGATTGGTGATGGCGATTCCGGCGATCTGGTTCACCAGGGTAGCTGTGTCGGGCAGTCCTAAAACCTGTTCAATCACCTGACGCTGGGTATTCCAGATTTCGTTTGCGTCATGCTCCACCCAGCCAGGTTGTGGGAACATTTGCCGAAATTCTTGTTGCGCGGCCTTGACGCTGCGACCCTGTGCGTCAAATAAAATAGCCCTGGAGCTGGTGGTGCCTTGGTCGAGCGCGAGGATGTATTGCATAGTCTGTGGGGCCTCAAACGCAAAAAGTCGGTCATTGAAGCTTAAAGCAGGGCGGACCCTAATTCAAACTTTGGACAGTAAGTGTTACAACCATATGACAAAATGATAAACAAAACTGTCATCAGCAAACATTACAGTCCAGACAGTACCTTCAAATTTAACGTTCGACAATGCGTGACGGTGTGCGCAACTCAAGGAGATCACATGAAGCTGAAATTTGCCGCGGCGGCAGCCGCAATGACGTTAGGTGCGCTGACAGCAATGCCTGTTCAAGCGCAGACCGAGATTCAATGGTGGCACGCGATGAGTGGTGCGTTGGGCGAGTGGATCAATGATCTTGCCAAGGATTTCAATAATAGCCAGAAAAATTACAAGGTGGTGCCAGTGTTTAAGGGCACCTACGATGAAGCGATGACCGCCGCTGTTGCAGCGTTTCGTGCTGGTAATGCGCCGCACGTCCTCCAGGTATTCGAAGTCGGCACGGCAACCATGATGGCCAGCAAGGGCGCGATCGTCCCTGTGGCCGACGTCATGAGCAAGGCGGGTATCAAGTTTGACCCGGCAGCGTATGTGCCGGCCGTCGCGGGCTACTACACGGCGCCTAACGGTCAAATGTTGAGCTTTCCGTTCAACAGTTCTACAACCGTGCTTTGGTACAACAAAGATGCGTTTAAGGCAGCTGGCTTAGATCCTGAAAAGCCTCCTGTGACCTGGCCTGAAGTAATCGAGGCAACCAAGAAGCTCAAGGCCTCGGGCCATAAGTGCCCCTACACAACGAGTTGGATTAGCTGGACGCAGCTCGAGAGCTTTAGCGCTTGGCACAACACTGAGTTTGCCACGCAAGGTAATGGCATGAAGGGCATGGATGCGCGCCTGAAGGTCAATGAACCCTTGCAGGTGCGTCACATTCAGAACCTGGCGGACATGGCCAAAGACGGTTTGTTTGTATACAAAGGCCGTGCCAATGCAGCAGACCCGGTCTTTGTTTCGGGTGAGTGCGCGATGACCACAGGCTCTTCGGCTTTGTACGGTAATTTGAAGCGTAATGCGAAGTTTGCCTTTGGCACATCGACCTTGCCTTACTATGCGGATGTAAAAGGTGCACCACAGAACACCGTGATTGGTGGCGCTAGTCTTTGGGTGATGGCCGGACGCAAGGCAGACGAGTACAAGGGCGTCGCACAATTCTTTGACTTTCTCTCACGTCCAGAAGAGGCGGCAAAGAGCCATCAGCGCACAGGTTACTTGCCGCTCACGATTGCGTCGTTTGAGTTGACCGAGAAGTCGGGTTTTTACAAACAAAATCCCGGTACCGATGTTTCGGTGACACAGATGATTCGCAAGACGACTGATAACTCCCGAGGCATTCGTCTAGGCAGCCATGTGCAGATTCGCACCATCATCGATGAAGAACTCGAGCAGGTCTGGGGTGGCAAAAAAGCTGCGAAAGATGCCTTGGATGCAATCGTCAAGCGCGGAAACGAGTTGCTAGAGCGTTTTGAAAAGGCGAACAGCCGCTAAGGTGATAAGAAGACGCGATGGGAGGCTTAAGAAGCCCATCGCGTTTTCTATAAAAGCTGATGGAAAAGAAGGTTCGTTTTAAATCTCGATGGTTACCGTGGGCGCTTGTGGCGCCGCAGATGACGATCGTCTTGGTGTTCTTCTTTTGGCCTGCAGGCCAAGCCTTGTATCAAAGCGTCCTTGAAGAGGATGCGTTTGGAATGTCGCGTCAGTTCGTCGGTTGGCAGAATTTCTCCCGACTCTTTAATGATCCGCTATACCTTGAGTCGTTTCAAACGACAGCAATCTTTTCGCTGCTGGTGGCCGTGGTCGGACTGAGCTTGGCCCTGTTGTTGGCGGTGATGGCTGACCGAGTGCTGCGTGCAGCCAATATTTATAAAACGCTTCTAATTTGGCCGTATGCTGTCGCCCCGGCGGTCGCCGGTGTCTTGTGGGTGTTTATTTTCGCTTCTCCGATGGGCGTGGTGGCCTACGCCCTACATTGGTTTGGCGTTGATTGGAACCACATGCTCGATGGTCGCGACGCGATGACCTTAATTGTTGTCGCAGCCGTATGGAAACAAATTTCGTATAACTTTTTGTTTTTTCTTGCAGGCTTGCAGTCGATCCCGCGTTCGCTGCTCGAGGCAGCGGCCATTGACGGCGCGACGCCTTGGTATCGCTTTCGTACGATTGTGTTTCCCTTGTTGTCACCCACAACCTTCTTTTTGTTGGTGATAAACGTGGTGTACGCCTTCTTTGACACCTTCGCGATTATCGACGCGACAACGCACGGCGGCCCAGGTAAGTCGACCGCGGTCCTCGTATATAAGGTGTATTACGACGGCTTCAAAGCAATGGATATGGGAAGCTCGGCTGCCCAGTCCGTTATTTTGATGGCGATCGTGGTGTGTCTGACGGTTGTGCAATTTCGGTTTATCGAGCGTAAGGTGCAATACGCATGAGCATGATCGAACGTCGTCCGGGCTTGACCGTGCTATCCCATCTCGTGCTGATACTCGGCGTGTTGATCGTAGCGTTCCCCGTCTATGTCACGATTATTGCTTCCACACAAACCACTGCCCAGATTGTGCAGAATACACCGATGTCGCTCTTGCCAGGCGATCATGCGCTTGAGACCTATCGCCTCGCGCTCTTCGGCGGCGCAACAGAAGCCGGCGGGCGCATTAATGCTGCATGGCCCATGATGTGGGTGAGTCTTGTGTCGGCTCTTCTCATTAGTTTCGGAAAAATCACCATCTCGATTTTGTCAGCTTTTGCGATCGTCTATTTCCGGTTCCCCTTTCGCGGACTGATGTTCTGGATGATTTTCATTACGTTGATGCTGCCTGTTGAAGTGCGAATTGGTCCAACCTATGGTGTGGTGTCCAGCCTGGGCATGCTCAATTCCTACGCAGGGCTGACTGTGCCGTTGATGGCATCCGCGACCGCAACATTTCTATTTCGGCAATTCTTTTTGACGATCCCCGATGAGTTAGTTGAGGCAGCGCGGATGGACGGCGCCAGTCCGATGCGTTTCTTTTGGGACATTCTCTTGCCGCTATCGCGCACAAGTATCGCCGCCTTGTTTGTCATCCAGTTTATTTACGGCTGGAATCAATATCTTTGGCCTTTATTGGTCACCACAAAAGAAGATATGTATCCGGTGGTGCTTGGAATCCGACGTTTGATTTCGGGTGACGCATACACCGAATGGAACGTGGTGATGGCAACCGCGATGTTGGCAATGCTTCCCCCTGCGCTGGTTGTGATCCTGATGCAAAAGTGGTTTGTGAAGGGTTTGGTAGATTCCGAAAAATGATGTGTAGACAAAGCGAAGATTGAGATGGCTGCTATTTCGTTTCAAAATGTCGTTAAGCGTTACGGCACGCCTAAAAGCTCTGTGCAGGTGATTCATAATCTATCGGCAACGGTTGAGCACGGTGAGTTTGTTGTGATTGTTGGCCCTTCAGGCTGCGGAAAATCGACATTGCTCAGAATGGTGGCGGGCCTTGAAGAAATCACGGATGGAACGATTTCCATCGGTGATCGGGTGGTGAACAACTTAGAGCCGGCCGAACGCGATATTGCAATGGTGTTCCAGAACTACGCGCTGTATCCACATATGTCGGTGTTTGACAATATGGCCTATGGTTTAAAAATTGCGCGTGTACCTAAAGACGAGATTCGAGCGCGCGTAGAGAAAGCGGCGGAGATTCTAGAGTTAATGCCTTACCTCGATCGCAAGCCTCGTGCCTTGTCAGGTGGGCAACGACAGCGGGTAGCGATGGGACGAGCGATCGTTCGTCAGCCTCAAGTTTTTTTGTTTGATGAACCGTTGTCCAATTTGGATGCCAAGTTGCGCGCGCAAACCCGACTCGAAATCCAAAAATTGCATCGCGAACTGGGTATCACATCACTGTTCGTGACCCATGATCAAGTGGAAGCCATGACCTTGGCGCAACGGATGATCGTGATGAATGCGGGCGTGATGGAGCAGTTTGGTACCCCAGAAGAGGTGTACAGCAAGCCGGAGACGACCTTTGTCGCGAGCTTTATCGGGTCGCCTCCGATGAACCTATTGAAGAACGTAACCGGTGTGGATGCAGGAACGATTTTGGGCGTTCGTCCCGAACATCTGGATTTCTCAAGCGATGGTTGGGAGGCACAAGTCTACGCAGTAGAGTTGTTAGGTGCAGAGCGCTTGGTGTATTGCCAACTGAATCAGGACACGTTGATCGTACGCATCCATGAAGACCAGGCGTGCCCCGTAATGGGCGCTACGGTGCACATCAAGCCGCG
>JBILHV010000167.1:0-4567 GCA_044350305.1 Burkholderiaceae bacterium | reverse complement strand
AGTGGAGACGACTTTTTTGCGGTCGGACCAGGACTCAATACCATTGATGGTGGAACGGGTTTTGACACGTTAGCTGCGGTACTATATTTTGGTGCAGGATCTTACTCAACGGGCCTAATCGTCAATATGGCTGATGGGATCGTGAAGGTTAATTTGACGCAATCTTACGCTGCCCCGCTTATTAGCGTGGAGTCTATATCCGGCACTGGGCTCAATGATCTTTATGACGCAAGAGGGTTTGGTGCGAATAGTGTGAATGCAGGTTCGCTAGGATACTTAAACGAGTTCAGAGGATATGGAAATGACACGGTGTTCGGTAATGGGCATACAAGGCTCACTTACTCCGGTGCAGAAGCAGGTGTGTACGTCAATTTAGTGACTGGCGAATCGCTGGATTTATTAGATAAAAATAATGGAACTACCGTTGATGAGGCAGAAATTGGCACTCTGAGTATTCAGGGAGGTGTTAATCGGCTCAGCGGAGGCGGCAGCGGCGATATGTTGATTGGTGGCGTTGCAGCGAATGACTTGCTTGAAGTGTTTGTCGGGCGAGGCGGCAATGACACCCTCAGTGGTGGATCGGGCTTTGATCGTGCACGTTACGACGTCAATACTGTTTATTCTTGGACGGACTTTACGCAAGGGGTCACGGTTAATCTCGCCAGCGGTGCCGTGGTAGGAGATGTGAATTACCTTGGTAATGACACGTTAGTGGGCATCGAGTCTGTAGTCGGCACAAGTCTTGCGGATACCTACGACGCGACCGGATTTAGCGGCACCTCGGCGAATGCAGGTTCATATGGCACATTCAATGAGTTTCAAGGGCGAGGTGGCGACGATCGCGTCATCGGCAATGGTAATACGCGCGTGAGCTATGTTGATTCCAATGCGGGAGTAAGCGTAAATCTTGTGTCTGGAATATCGTCAAGTCTTGAAGCGGGTGATATCGCCCTTGTGGGTGTTGATGCGATCTCTGGTGTGAATGCCGTTAAAGGCAGTGCGTTTGGTGATGTGCTGATAGGTTCGATCGCGGGCGATATGCTCGAGGGCAGGGCGGGCGATGACTCGATCACGGGTGGTGTTGGAAACGATCGAATCAATGGTGGGTTGGGCAGCGATACGGCTGTCTATGCAGGGGATCTGAGTTCAGTGATCAGCATTGGTCGAAGCGCAGATGGTTTGAACACCATCATTAAAACGGTCAATGAGGGGGCCGATACCCTCACAAATATCGAGTACTTAAAATTCGGCACGGCAGACGCGATCTCGCTGGCAAGTGCGATCGCAACTTTACGCGCAGCGCCAGTCTTTGCTTCGATGCGTATAGATTTGAATGCCTCGCTCAGCGATGGCGTTGAGATGATTGAAGGCGGGACGTTCGGAGGCGAATCCAGCGAGGCGCAATTAGTTGATACGAGCAACGTGTTTGTGATGCCTGATTTTTACACCGGGTCTGTTGCAGGGATTGATTTTCAGTTGATAGACACTTCAGCTAATGCGGTGATTGTCGGGTCTACGTTTAATGACTTTATCGTTTTGCAGGGTACTGGAAATAAGGCAGTGGATGGCGGCGAGGGCAGTGACATCATTGATGGTGGAACGGGTTCGAGTTTTGTGACGGGTGGTGGAGCGGGTATTGCAGATACGTTCTTTTTTGATGGACGTGCTACAGGTACTTCATGGTCAACCATCACTGACTTTGAATTAGGTCTGGATAAAGCGACGATCTGGGGTTGGAAGGCGGGCGTGAGCAGAGTATTCGCCCTGGACGCGGAGCGAGGGGCTGCAGGCTATACGGGTCTGACCTTGCACTTTGAGAACTTGTTGCCGGATGGGGCCTCGGCGACCGACACGAATCCAAACCTGAATTCGATGACGCTGACGGGGTTGGAGCTGTCAGACTTTGGTGTGTCATCGCTTGCTGAGTTGAATACGCAAATAGCCAATCAAACGAATAGTCACTTTGTGGTCAGCACGGTCTCTGACGTGTATGGCGATCATGGGTATTTATTGATTAGTTAAAGACCTTTGAGAGCGTTCACTAAAAGTTAACGCTCTCGTAGCGCTTCTCCAATGACCTGCAGCGGCCCTAGAATGTATTCAAGCACGGTTTTCTGTCCGGTCTGGATGTCTACTGTGGCCGTCATACCTGCGGAGGGTTCGATTTTCTTACCCTTGCGCAAGAGGTCGTCGTCTGTAATGCGTACTTGGATTTTGTAATACGACTCTTCGAGATCGATCGGAGGGCTGCCGGGGCGACGGGGTTTCGTTTCGTCGCGCATGGTGTCAGCGCTCAGGTACTCGAGCACGCCGGACAGGCCACCGTACTTGTTGTAGTCGTAAGCGGTGAGTTTGACAGTCGCGGATTGACCGATCTTGAGAAACGCCACATCCGCGGGGCGAACATAGGCCTCGACGATGGTGTCCTCTTCGGTGGGGACAATTTCCATAATGTTTTGACCGGCCTGAATCACGCCACCGATGGTGTTGACGAGGATATTTTTGACGGTGCCGTGCATGGGCGCGTAGATCGTGCTTCGTTTAAAAGCATCTTCACGGGCGCGAGCGTTTTCTCGGGCCTGGGCAAGTTCGGATTCAACACGCACGAGCTCGTTGTTGGCATCCGTCAGATAGCGGTTGCCGCGTTCGGCCATGCCACCTGCTACATCCGCGCGCTGTCGCTGCAGACGCAGTAGATCGACCTCAGAGATCACACGCTTTTGGACCAGCGGACTCACGAGCACGATTTCTCGGTCGAGCGTGGCCAGAGATTGCTTCATTGCGGCCAGTTGGTCTTCAAGCGCTTGCTTACGCGCTTGATAGGCTTGTGTTTCTCGTTGAGCAATCGCAGGGACCGCGAGCACTTCTGCGTTGAATGCAATCGGCGTGTTGGTCGCTTCGGCTCTGAGTCTGGCCGCTTGGGCCGACAGCGTTAGCCACTTCTCTTTTGCTTCTTGGTAGATCGGACCCGATCGCGAGTCATCGATGCGCAAGAGGACTTGGCCTTTTTTAACGATCTCGCCTTCGCGCACCAGCATTTCACTGAGGATGCCTGCGTCGAGGCTCTGGATCAGTTGCTCGCGACTTGACGGGATGACTCGACCTTGTCCCGTCACAATCTCATCCAAATGAAAAAATGCGGCCCAGGTCAGGCTGACAATCAACAGCAGAGCAGTCGCTAGAATCAGCCAATGGCTGGCGCGACGCTCGTCGTCCTCAACGGTGTAGCTTTCAGGGGTCGTGTTCATGTTATTTCCCCCACTTGACTTGATAGCGGGGGCCGCTGCGCGCGCTTTTCGTTGGGCCGGAGGACGGCGCGGTCGGCGCCGTGGACGGTCCGGCAGCGGGGCCAGCTGCATTCGCTGGTCGTCCACCTGACATCTTTGTTAAAAAGTCATCGCGATTGGTATCCATGAACACGGCACCCCGGTCGAGCATGACGACGCGGTTCACCAGTGCAAGCAGTTGGGTACGATGCGACGACAAAATCACTGTGCGGCCTTTGGACCATTCTTGCAGCACCTTAATCACACGCACCTCGGTCTGGGCGTCCATGTGCGCGGTGGGCTCGTCCATGAATACATAGACGGGGTTGCGCAGCATCATGCGGGCAATCGACAGTAGTTGCCGTTGTCCGCCCGACAAACCGCCACCGGCTTCGGTGAGCAACATGTCCAAGCCGCGCGCGCTGCTCGCCACAAGTTCGTAGAGGCCAAGCGCCTTAAGCACATCGAGGATTTTTTGATCACTGATACTGGGGTTTGAGAGCACCAGGTTTTGCCGCAGAGTGCCCATGAATAGTTGCGTGTCTTGCCCTACGTAGCCGATCTTGTCGCGAAACGCGGTGGGATCGATCTGACGGATATCGACCCCATCAATCAGTACGGCCCCACCGAGCGGCGTGTACAGGCCGGACATCAGCCGTAAGAGGGTGCTTTTGCCGCTACCGACGGTGCCGACGAGGGCGACGCGTTCTCCGGTTTTAACGTCGAGCGAGATCCGTCGCAGCACCGGTTGGCCAGGGGAGCTGGGGTAGGCAAACTCCAGCTCTTTTGTTTGCAGGGCACCGCTGAAGCGATCAGGCACGATGTATTGCATGTCACTGTCTTGGTCGCGAGGGCGTTTCATCAGACTCTCGAGGATCTCTAGCGCGTTGACAGCTTGTTGGTAGCGCGCAGCGAGCGACATGATGCTGCCCAGCGGCGCGATGGCGCGACTGGCAAGCATCACACAGGCGATCAAGGCGCCTAGCGTCAGATTCTTACTGTGGATCAGGTAGACGCCTACGACGATTACGCCCACCGTCGTGAGCTGTTGCAGCATGGCAGTCAAACCAGTGATCAGGTTGGTCACGGCACGCGTCGCTTTATAAGAATCGGCACTAGCGAGGTTGGCGACTTCCCAGCGGCGCTGTAGGTAGCGTTGTTCGTTGTGGGCTTTGAGTGATTCGAGGTTTAGGATGGACTCGACCAAGACGCTCTGTCGGTCGCCCGCTTCTTTCATGTTTTGCCGAATGGCTCTGGTTAGTGCGGGTTGTGACAGCACGCCGACCAGAATGAGGATCGGG
>JBILHV010000166.1:0-4579 GCA_044350305.1 Burkholderiaceae bacterium | reverse complement strand
CGAACGTGGCTTTGTTGTCGTAGATGGCGATTGCAAAACTAACCTGGCCAACGTTTGGGCGGTCGGTGATGTGGTGCGTGGTCCGATGCTCGCGCACAAGGCAGAAGAAGAGGGCGTCGCCGTTGCTGAACGTATCGGCGGGCAGCACGGTCATGTCAACTTCAACACCATTCCTTGGGTGATCTACACCTCGCCCGAGATCTCTTGGGTTGGTCAGACCGAGCAGCAACTGAAGGCCTCAGGTCGTGCGTACAAGGCGGGCAGTTTCCCGTTCTTGGCCAATGGTCGTGCGCGTGCCCTGGGTGATACAACCGGCTTTGTGAAGATCTTGGCCGATGCGACAACCGATGAAGTACTGGGCGTGCATATTATTGGCCCAATGGCTTCTGAGTTGATTGCCGAGGCCGTCACCATTATGGAGTTCCGTGGTGCAGCCGAAGACATCGCCCGTATCTGTCATGCGCATCCCACCTTGTCGGAGTCCATGAAAGAAGCTGCGTTAGCGGTTGATAAACGCGCGCTTAATTTCTGAAGCTTTCTTGAACGTCCTTCAATACTATGAGAGCAGTCTGGCTGAGCGCGGTTATCAGCCAGACCACGCGCAACGCACGGCGACCGAGCGTCTGCAAAAATACTTTGATGATTGGATTGCCTTTAAGAGCGATCGGTCGAGTGCGCTCAAGCGCTTGATCAAGCGTCCCGAGGTGCCTCGCGGCGTGTATTTGTGGGGTGGTGTCGGACGCGGGAAAAGCTTTTTGATGGATGCGTTTTATGCAACTGTACCCGTCACGCGTAAGACACGCTTGCACTTTCATGAGTTCATGCGCAGCGTACATCGCCAACTTGACGAAGTGAAAGGCCGTCAAGATCCGCTTGATGAAGTCGCCAAACGAATCTCGGCACGCTATCGTCTCATTTGCTTTGATGAATTTCACGTGTCGGATGTTGCGGACGCGATGATTTTGTACCGCCTGTTATTAAAGTTCTTTGAATACGGCACGTCGTTTGTGATGACGTCCAATTACGAGCCTTCGACCCTTTACCCCGATGGCTTGCATCGTGATCGGATCTTGCCAGCGATCGAGTTAATTAAAGATCGTATGGATATCCTGAATGTGGATGCGGGCATTGACTATCGTCGTCGCACGCTTGAGCAAGTGAAGTGTTACCACACGCCACTCGATTCGCAGGCGAGCGCCGCGCTTGAGCAGGCCTTCTCGCAATTGTCCGACACACCTCCGCAAGATCCTGTGTTGTTGATTGAGCATCGCGAGATCACGGCTAAAAAACGCGCGGGTAGTGTGGTGTGGTTTGACTTCGCAACGCTGTGCGGCGGGCCACGCTCGCAAAACGACTATCTTGAGCTTGCTAGCCGTTTTCATGCGGTGATCTTGTCGGAAGTGCCACGCATGGGACCTAAGCATGCTTCGGAAGCGCGTCGGTTTACTTGGTTAATCGATGTATTCTACGATCACAAGGTGAAGCTCCTCATGTCGGCCGAGTGTGAACCGGAAGCGCTTTATACGTCTGGCCCCATGTCCAACGAGTTTCACCGTACCGTTTCCCGTATTCTTGAAATGCAGTCCAAAGAGTATTTGGATTCAGAACAGCGCGACACCGTCAGTCTTTAAGCAAGCCTCGGAGCTTTTACGCCATGAATACCCGCGTCCTCACCGGCATTACCACCTCGGGTACCCCGCATCTCGGTAATTACGTCGGTGCGATTCGCCCCGCGATCGCAGCGAGCCGCGAAGCAAACGTCGATGCGTTCTTTTTTTTAGCAGATTATCACGCACTCATTAAGTGCGAGGATCCTGATCTGATCGCACGCTCGCGTCTCGAAATCGCCGCCACATGGCTGGCGTGTGGGCTGGACCCTGCACGCGTGACATTCTACCGCCAGTCGGATGTACCTGAGATCCCTGAGCTGTCCTGGATGCTGACATGCGTCACGGCCAAGGGATTGATGAATCGTGCGCACGCCTATAAAGCGTCTGTCGATCAAAATTCCGCGAAAGGTGTGGATGAAGACGACGGGATCACGATGGGTTTGTTTTCTTACCCGATTCTGATGGCCGCAGATATTTTGATGTTTAACGCGCACAAGGTTCCTGTGGGCCGCGACCAGACCCAGCACCTTGAGATGGCGCGCGATATTGCTCAACGGTTTAATCATTTATTCGGTCAAGGGAAAGACTTTTTTGTACTCCCTGAGGCGGTGATCTCGGAGGATGTTGCGACCTTGCCTGGCTTGGATGGTCGTAAGATGTCCAAGAGCTATAACAACACCGTTCCGCTCTTTGAGGGTGGATCTAAGGCACTGAAGTCAGCAGTCGCTCGCATCGTGACAGATTCGCGTGGCCCTGGTGAGCCTAAAGATGCAGAAGCTTCGCATCTGTACTTAATTTATAAAGCCTTTGCACAACCAGCCGAGACAAACGCTTTTCGGCAAGAGCTGGAAACGGGCTTAGGTTGGGGTGATGCCAAGCAACGTCTATGCGAGCGGGTGGAGCAAGAGCTTGGTCCGATGCGCGCAAGCTATCAGGATTTGATGTCAAACCCAGCGCGGATCGAAGAGATTTTGCAGGAAGGCGCACGCAAAGCACGTGCGATTGCGACACCCTTCATTAAAGAGTTGCGGCAGGCTGTCGGCCTGCGCACGCTGGGCCGGGCAGGTGCCTCCTCTGCGACTAAAGCGACAGGCAAGCCAGGTAAGGGCGGTAAGTCGGCCCGCTTTGTTAGCTTTCGGGATGAGGCTGGTCAGTTCCGTTTTCGGTTTCTGGCAGCAGATAGTACCGAGCTATTTTGCTCGATTGGCTTTGCTGATCCTAAATTGGCGGGCGCCGCGATGCGTCAGTTTCAATTAGCGGAGGTGAATAGCTGCATTCGTCTGGATGGCGAGGTCGGGTTCTCGATCGTGCTTGATGGACAAGTGCTGGCGATGGGGATCGGAGCGGCTGCGTCTGGGCAACGGGATGAGCGTGTCGCCCTGCTTCGGACTGCACATGCCTCGATGGTTGAGGCGGCTTGAGCCGAGGTTACTCTCTCCCTGCGAACGGCGGGTATTATTAAGGCGCACACTTTGGCATGATCGGATGTCCTGAGATTCTTTGAGTTTCACATTCGACAGTAAGTCAGTGACCTTATCTGGAAAACTTGCATGCCGCAGTCCATAGATCGATCCCTTAACAATATGCCAAATCCTGGCAGCGTGTTTCTTGTGGAGGATGATCAGGAGTTACGTGCCAGTATCTGTGAAGTATTGCGCTTCGTTGGTTACAGAGTTCAGGCCTACGCGAGCCCTCAGGAATTTTTACAAGGATTTACTGATGTTGTGCCGGCAGTGCTCGTCACTGACGTGCGCATGCCTGGCATGTCTGGCGTGGAGCTTCAAGAGAAACTCTTGAACCATGGCAGAAAAATGCCCATTATCTTTATTAGCGGTGAAAGTAGTGTTGCAGAAGCCATCAGGGCCATGTCAAATGGCGCGCTCGAATTCTTACTTAAGCCGTTTAGCCGTGAAAGTCTTCTGACGGCCGTGGCGAAAGCACTCGAGCTTGATGCTCGGTTGATGCGCGACTTAATCAAGCAGATAGAGTTTGAGCAAAAACTGAAGGCTCTCTCGCCGAGGGAGCGTGAGGTGTTCAAATTAATGGTCAAAGGATTTGGTAATGCCGAGCTGGCGAGTGAGTTGGGTGTGGCACTGTCGACCGTCAAAGAGTACAAATCAGAGATGATGTACAAGTTACGTCTGCGCTCATTGTCTGAGCTCATCGCTTTGAGCGAGTCTGCTCAGCGTCGTTCTGCCGCAGGATCGGATCACACTCCGTGATCAACAGATTAAATGTAACCGCTGGCGATAATCGTCTCGAGGACATAGTGCTGAATATTCGTCGGTTTTCTCTTGAGAAAATTTAGGATACGGTGTAGCGTTCAACTATGAATGACTACCTAGTCCCGATACATATTCTGATTGCTACCGCTGCGTTAGCCATGATGTTTGTGTTGAAGAGTTCGACTGCCCCAAAAGATCGCAATACCTCTTATTACATTTTTATAATTGGTTTGATGCTCTCTTTTATTGGTTATGCAGTAAGGGGCACGATATTCGTTTTTGATTTTTTTGAATTTAGCAGTGCAGTCCGCCCGACAGGTATCAGTGGCTCGGTAGCGGTCGTTGTAGTAGGCGTCGTCATTGGCATCTCTATCGTATTAAGAGTGCTGTTAATCCAGTCGCTTCTGGGTAAACACGTGGCATGGTGGCGCGCCCTAATGACGTTCTTTCTCATTCTAGGGATGTCCCTTGCGCCCATCGCTTTTTTAGGCAAGGAATTCATTGGTCTCTACCGCTACTCTGTCGCTTCAGTTTTCTACTTGATCTGCGCCGGCTTAATCGTCTTTACGCTTCATAAAGTACGAAGTCATTTGGGGTTGTTACTGGGGAGATTTATTTATCTCGTTGCCCTAGTGAGTGTATGTGTAAACATTGTCGATTTGGTTGTGTTGTGGGCTAACCTGCCTGACATACTTGGTGGTGCCACTGAATTTTTTGACATTCTCGATTTATGGTTCCGTGGTG
>JBILHV010000199.1:0-4100 GCA_044350305.1 Burkholderiaceae bacterium | reverse complement strand
CGCATCACCATCGAAATTCCGGCCTGCAGCGGCATGAGCGTCGACATCCAACGTTGCAAGTCGTTACAACGTTCGGCTTCTGTACCATACTGCCAGGCATGAAAAGATGGCATATCCACTTGCGTTCCGCCCCCGGGCAGTGCGAGTCGTCCACGCAGGCTGCTTAGCCACTCGTTTGCACGCAATTCCTGCCCTGTCTTTCCAGCCGCATTCAGATTAACGATCACCCGATCAAGTTCGACAAGCATGTTCGCTAAGGTTTTTTCATCGACGCTGGGATGGTCTTTCAGCGACGAAAGGACGTTGCGCTGACGTTCCAAGTCCTGCACAACACCACCTTTCACGTCTGTGCGCTCCGTGGCATCGAGCAAATCAAAAAGCGCTGCCAAAGCCACCTGATGGTGGCGTGCATCCCCGGACTTCGCGAAAAATATCATCCGGTCAAGCAAAGACTCCAGACGCATCAGCGCACGGATTCGCTCGTTAAACGGATATTCAAAAAGAATCAAAGCAATTTGTCGCTAAAGGCAGGCGATGCACCAAAAATGAGCGCATTTAGCCAGATACCGATAGGTTACACCACCCCTCGTGCAGTACCAATACCTGTTTTTCAAGTTCCTGTACTGTAGTGCTTGCCGAATTGATAATTATGTCGTCTGCAACCGCCAATCTTTGCTCTCTGCTAGCTTGGGCGTCGAGGATTCGGCGAATCGTGTCGGTTGGAATCCCCGAACGGGCCTGGACGCGTGCGATCTGGGTCGCCTCGTCGCAATCCACTACGCACAGCCGATCAATTCGATCCCGCCACCGGCCAGACTCCACCAATAATGGGACAACAAATACAGCGTAGAGACCCGTCGCTGTCTTGGCTTGAACCAAAACTTCCTGAGCAATAAGGGGGTGCAAGATCTCTTCTAATGTGACGCGTTTGGCAGGGTTGGAGAACACCAGCTCTCTCATCTTTGAACGATCAAGCGCCCCCTCTGGACTGATTGCGTCAGACCCAAACGCTGCCCGGATTGGCGAAATAGCAAGGCCCTCTGGGGCTGTCAGGGCATGAGCAATCTGATCCGTGTCAATCACGCTGGCGCCCCACCCTGCCAATAAATTGGCAACGTAAGTCTTACCAGAACCAATCCCGCCGGTCAGACCAAGCTTGAACATACCGCGACTCCTTATTACCCCTTCAATTTACCTGCGACAACATCACCAGAATACCGCCTAGCGCCAGTCCTGGCCCAAACGGCCTAGGCGCCCGGAAATGTTGTCGCCCACATACATGGTCCAAGACAGCAGTGATGCAGACCCACGCAGACGCAACTAGCCAGACGCTGGGCAAAGCCCATAGTCCGAGCCAAGCGCCCATCGCTGCCGACAGTTTAAAGTCACCGCGTCCCATCGTCTCACGGCCCGTTACACCATAAAACACGACCGCCAATAGCCACATGACAATATAGCCCGTGGCAGCCCCAGCCACCGAGCGCTCGAGCGAGACCCATCCACCGCACAAGCTAAACAACAGCCCTAGCCAGAGCATGCCCAGTGTCAAGCGATCGGGTAGTAAACCCGTCTGGGCGTCGATGCGCGCCTGCAGTAACAAGAGGCTACAAAACAGAGGGCCCGACCACAGGGGTTCCCACAACACTGGACTACGCAATGCGTTTGACCCAGCTATAGCCGCTCCGCACATCGCACTAGAGAGCAACAGTTGGACGTCCAATCTCTGGGCCTGCGCAGTGTGCGTCGACGGGAAGTCATGGCTAGGCTCTATCAAGCCCCAAGCGAGCCAACAGCGGCTAAAGATTTGCCGCACAACCCATACAAGCAAAAAACCCAAGAGCGATCCGGCGATCGCCCCCAAAGCAAGCCAGCCCAAAATATTAGTAAACATACAAAATCCAGGCAAATTCGTCTGCAGGGAGGCGGGCAAATGCGTAGAATGCAGGCATCGATTCAGTTATGCCCTCGACTCAGGAAGTCAATCATGTTCAGACAAAAAAAACTCAACCAGCCCCACGTTACCTACCTATATCGTGGGGCCATCCTGGTCAGTGCGTTGCTTCTGACGGCTTGTGCCCAAATGCAGCAATCTGGGTACTACAGCCTGCCCGCGGCGAGTTCAGCAACGGATGCTCAAGCGCAAGCTGAGGGCGCCTATGCCACACAGGCGGTACGCCCTCCCAATCAAATACAGATTGGTTTGAAGTCCTCTGCCCCTGCTCAACAGCAGACTGGTGCCAATGTAACGGCCAGCCCTGCAGCAGGTGCCACGGTCGCGACCTCGGCCGCGGCCGCGGCAGGCCCGTTGGATACCGTGCGATCAGAGCTGATTCCAGAACCACAAACCTTTGCCGGTACACTTCCTTGCTTCCACCCTGAGATGAAGTGTGTCGCGCAACGTGTGACGGTTACGATGTCTCCGAATGGTCGTTGGCGCGCCCGTGCGGCCTACCTCGGACAGAACAACAAGACATCTCAACTAGCAGATCAAGGTTGCTGGCGTGCGACGGCCCAGGCTGTACCTCGGATCGTTTTGCTAAACAACCAAAACAACGTGCGTGCAGAGTTAGCCATGACAAGTACCAACGTATTGCGTTTGATTTCAATCAACGGTGACGTACCCAACCTCACCTATACCCTCACGCGCCAACCAGACCTTGACCCAATCAACGAATTAAACAATCAAACTTCACCAAACTGCCCCTGAACTAAGGGGGCCTCGCAACTGTGCTCAGGTTGTGTGCAAACATGCCGAGCCAGTTGCACCGCATTACGCACCCCCATCTTGTAAAAAATTCGTGCCCGATGCGCCTCCACGGTGCGCATTGAAATACCGAGCTCGATTGCGATCAACTTGTTCGATTTTCCCTCTGCGACGGGATGAATGACGTCGCGCTCACGCGCTGTCAGTGCTTTCCAACCCGCCCCATTCGTTTCGTCAACAACCTTCATGCCGCCTCTCCGTTTCATGACGAAACGCAGTCTGGCACGATAGAGGGGGGACGAAAAGCTGTCAGATCTGACAGGCGGAATAACCCTAGGTACGTATTGACAGAGTCTAGAGCTCTAGGTTGTCAATCAAGCGCGTGGCGCCAAGCTTCGCCGCCGCTAGCGCCACAAGTGGCTCACCGGCAAGCATCTCAGCCTGCGAAGGCTTGTGTAAATCACGGCGTCGGCGAATGGCAATGTAATCAACCATCCAGCCCCGAGCCTGCAAATAATGTGTAGATTCTTGCTCGAGCAGCCCAGCATCCGACGCACCAGCGCGCACCTTCGCCTGCATGATGCGTAGCTGCGCAAACAATTGTGGTGCCTCGGTGCGCTCCGCTGGTTGCAAATAAACGTTACGCGATGACAACGCGAGTCCATCCTCTGCGCGAACAGTTTCATGCGCTAGGATTTCAACGGGCAACTGGAACTGGCGACACATGTTTCGTATCACCATCAGCTGCTGATAATCTTTTTTCCCGAACACAGCGACTCGCGGCTGCACACAAGCAAACAACTTGAGGACAACTGTACTCACGCCACCAAAAAAACCAGGACGGCATTCACCTTCAAGGATATCGCCCAGCTCTTGAGGCGGCTGCACCCTATAATTTTGGGGTTCGGGATATAGCTCACTTTCATTGGGTGCGAACAATGCATAGACGTTTCGATCGCGTTCTAATTTTGCGATATCGTCGCGCAAGGTGCGAGGATATCGATCGAAATCTTCATTAGGACCAAACTGGAGGCGATTGACAAAAATGCTTGCAACGACCGGGTCTCCGTGCTGGCGAGCCAGCTTCATCAGAGCGAGATGGCCCTCGTGCAGATTACCCATCGTGGGAACAAACGATACCCGCAACTGACCTCTAAGCTGATCGCGTAATTCTTCGATCGTATGTACAACTTTCAATGCATTCTCCGGGCACGCGAGACGATTAGCCTAGACGGCAGCACTGGTATAAGCCAAGCGCACATAAATAGGCGCATAGGGTTCAGCCTGTGTAATTTCGAGTAAAGATTCGCGGGACAGTTCAAGCAAGGCAAGGAAGTGCACCACCACAACCGCTACAGCAGCTCCCTCCGCAATGCGCTCCATAAAGAGCTGACTA
>JBILHV010000165.1:0-4598 GCA_044350305.1 Burkholderiaceae bacterium | reverse complement strand
CGGCCGCGGCGCGCAGAGTTCCGCGATGTATCAGGTCCTCGAAGCATTCGACGCCTTGCTCGAGCGTTTTGAATCGTTGAGCGCACTGTTTCAACAGATACCATCGTCCGAGGCCTTAAGCATTCTTGGTCGCTTAGCGCGCGCAACGATGTTTCAGCCGCAACGTGATCCGACGGCGCGTCTCGATGTGTTGGGTCTGCTTGAGGCAGAAGGCGGGCAGTGGGACGGTGTGTGGATGCTTGGTTTAACCGACGAGGTGTTACCCGCCGCGACAAAACCTAATCCATTGATCCCGATGGCGGCACTGCGCCGCGCGCAGGCGCCTCGCGCAACACCCGAGCGCGAGAGCCAATGGGCGCAACAGATTTTTGCCAACCTGTGCAAGGTGGCGCCAGCGGTCACGGTCAGTGCCCCGCGTTTTGAGGGTGAGCGAGAGCTTCGCCCGTCACCGTTGATACAGGTGCTTACCCCCGAGGAGACGGCCACAGATCAGACGAGCGAGTCCCTGGTGCGCTGGCAGGCCACTGACCTAGAGTCATGGCGAGATGACCAAGGTCCACCACTTGTGGCGGGTGAAAAGGTGCGAGGCGGAGTATCTGTGTTGGAAACACAGGCCATCAATCCGTTGTGGGCTTTTTTTCGCTATCGCTTAGGCCTCAAGGGTTTGCCTGCCTATGGCGAGCTTCCACAAATGGCCCTGCGCGGAAAGTTCCTACATGGTGTGATGGAGCGTGTGTGGGAAGCGTTGCGTGACCAGAGCGGTTTAAAGGTGGCGATTGAGACCTCTGCACTTTTGCCGCAACTTGAGAAAATTGTGCATGCAGTCGCGAGTCAGGAGCTCAACGCATTCGATATTGCCTTGCGTGATTTGGAAGTCAGACGCGCAATGGAAGTTGTTCACGATTGGTTACTCGTTGAGGCGGGTCGTGCGCCCTTTGTTGTGCAAGAGATCGAGCAAAAGCGTGAACTCAATATCAAGGGCTTGCTGCTGGATGTTCGGCTGGATCGTCTAGACCATCTTGTCTCTGAAGATCAGGGTGACGGGATCAAGCATCTCGCAGTGATTGATTACAAAACTGGTCGGTCTTTGCCCGCGGTGCTAAGTGATTGGGAAGGCGCGCGGCCCATTAACCTGCAGGTGCCTGTCTATGCGGCCTTGCTCGGCGCCGAAGGCGCGGGCAGACGCGACGTGCGGGACCGTATCGGCGCCCTCATGTTGGTGCGTTTACATGCCAGAGGATGCGCGGCGCTCGGGCTCGTTGAGCATGATGATCTCGGCTTGAGCGGATTGAAGACGCTCGCCAAAGCAAAGTATCCCGATGCGGATTGGTCGTGCATGCTCTCGCGCCTGAGTGCTGTCATCGATATGCTGGCTCAAGAGTTTGTACAGGGGCACGCACTCAATCAGTCGTGGAAAGGAGCAGATCTCACGTTTTGCGACATATTGCCGTTGCTGAGGTATTACGATCAAGGTGAGGAAGACGCCCAGGGAGACAGCGATGACGAAGCCTGAGCGCAAGCCCTCAGACGCAGCGATCCGCCTCAGGGCCGTTGATCCGCGTCGCTCCTTTTTAGTGCAAGCGCCTGCGGGCTCTGGAAAAACAGAATTACTGACCGATCGCATCCTCGCTTTGCTTGCAACCGTTAGACGGCCCGAGGATATCGTTGCGATCACCTTCACTCGGAAGGCGGCCTCTGAGATGCATGATCGTGTGCTGAAAAAACTATCAGTCGCGATGGTGTTGGACTCCCCTCCCGACGCGGACCATGATCGGCGCAGTTGGTTGCTTGCGCGGGCAGCACTCGAGCGCGACAAGGAGTTCGGTTGGAACTTGCTTGATTATCCTGCACGCTTGGCGATACGAACGATCGATTCGTTCTGTTCCGGCTTGGTTCGCAGCATGCCTTGGCTATCATCGATGGGTGGGGTGCCGGGTGTCGCGGAGGACCCAGAGGTGCATTATCAGGCCGCTGCCCGAGCGACCATCGCGATGGCGGGCCAGGAGCAAGGCGTTAGGCGGTTACTGGAGCACATGGATTTGGATGTGCAGGCAACCTGCGACGCGCTGGCCGGAATGCTTGCGCAGCGAGACCAATGGTTGTCCTTGCTTCAAGAAGGCGATGATCGTTTGCTTTTGGAAGAAAATTTTGAGCAAACCGTTACCCAACAACTGGAGCGATTGCTTGGCGCAATGCCAGCGGGCTGGTCACAAGAGTTAGCGCCTTTGGCTCGTATTGCCGCTGACAATTTAATGCAGATCACGCCTGACCATCCCGTATGCGCATTATTGGATTGGGAGGGAGCGCCTCTAGAGGCCACTGCCATCGAGCTCGGTCGTTGGCGAGGGTTGGCAGCGTTATTGCTGACCGCGGGTAGCAAAACCGTGCGCGCGCAGATTAATGTGAAGATCGGTTTTCCTGCGAGTCCTGCTTTCGCGCCGGCAAAAAAAGCGTTTGCGCAGTGGCTAGACCGGTTCCGTGGTGAGCCCACGCTAGAGTGGGTCGAACGCTTGGGCGAGATCAGCGATACGCCTCATCCTGAGTTCAGCGAAGATCAATGGGCCATCTTGCAGGCGCAATTGCAATGCCTGCGTTTGGCTGCGGGCCAATTAACACTGCAATTCATGAGTGCGGGTGAGGTCGATTTCACCGAAATCGCCAGAAGAGCGGATCTCGCGTTGGGTCGGGTCGATCAACCGAGCGAGTTGCTCCTTCGGCTCGACGCAAATATTCAACACTTATTAATCGACGAGTTTCAAGACACCAGTCAATCGCAAATTCAATTGATTGAGAAGATCACTGCAGGTTGGCAGCCTGACGATGGGCGAACGGTTTTCTTCGTCGGTGATCCGATGCAGTCCATCTATCGGTTTCGTAAAGCCAACGTGAGCTTGTTTCTACAGGTTCGTGACCACGGTTTACGTGCGTTTCGTGACGACAGCCTCCAGCCTGAGTATCTGCAACTGAGTGATAATTTCCGATCGCAAGCCGGCATCGTGGACTGGGTGAATCAGACTTTTAAGCCTATGTTCCCCGAAACAGACGACGCTGAAGTTGGGGCAATTTCCTATGCGAGTTCTGAGCCGTTTAAAGCGATCACGCAGGGCGATGCCGTACAGTTTCACCACGCATGGGTGGGCGCATCGCGTAGTACGGAACATATCGTTGTGGATTTAGTACGTGAAGCACTCGCGGAATTTTCCAACGCCGCCCATCCCGTTGCCGTTTTGGTGCGTGCTCGCTCACATCTTAAAGATGTGACACGTTTATTGGCCCAAGCGGGCATTGCCTGTCGGGCAGTCGATTTGGTACCGCTTAACAAGCGACCCTACGTGATCGACCTGGTGCAGATTGTGCGCGCCGTGACGCACCCGGGCGACCGCGCGGCCTGGGTTTCTATCCTGAGGTCCGCTTATTGCGGTTTATCTTTAAACAGCCTGCATGCACTGTTTGCGCAATCTCCAAAACTGTCGATTCCCCAGGTCTTACATCGTGTGTTGCGTGTCCCGGCTGACGGGTCGCCGTGCCAGGCTGAGCAGTCATTAGCGCCATCGGAATTTGAACGCTTGCGGTCAGTCGCCCCTATCTTGCTCGAAGCGCTGGAGAAAGATGATGTCTTGCCTTTTGCTGCACGGATGCAACGACTTTGGCGGGATCTCGGCGGTCCTGCGCTGGCACAGTCCGCTGCAGATTTGCTGGACGCCGAAAGTTTATTTGCGTTGATTGAGCGCTTGGCGCCCTACGGCGGACTCGATATTGGTGCGCTTGAAAAGCAGATTAAAAAACTATTTGCTTCGCCTGGAACGGATGCCCAGGCAGTTGAAGTGATGACGATGCACAAGTGCAAAGGGTTGCAGTTTGAATCAGTCATTCTGTACGGACTGCATCATGGACCGACCAGCGACAAGGTGCCGTTGGTCTACTTTGAACAGGTTGGTTCAAAGCTCATGCTTGGTCCGATTAAGCCTCGCGCTCGAGAGGGGCATGATCCGATTTCTCGCTACCTAGGTTTGCGTGAAAAACGTCGTGGCGATTTTGAGGTTGATCGTTTGCTTTATGTCGCGGCGACCCGCGCGAAAGAGCGGTTGCACCTTGTTGCCGATGTGGCGATCAAGGACGGCGCACCGGCCAAGCCCGCCGCCGGTAGTTTGCTCAGTCGGCTGTGGTTGAGTTGGCCGTCGTTAGAGGTGCCGTCTGATTTGTTGCAGGCCGATGCTGCAGCAGAGCCGATGCCAGCCCACCGTGGGTCAGAATTGCTTAGACGCAGTTTAAGTGCGTTACGTGCGCAGAGCGAAATAACGAAACAGCAAGTAAGTAAAACTACTGCGTCTGGGGCAGGCTACGCGCAGACGTTTGCCTGGGCAGCTAGCAAGTCCCATGATCGCGTGCTTGGGACGCTTATCCACTCGTGGCTAGATCATTTGGGGCGTCAGTCTGGCCGGGGCTGGACGGCTGAGAAAATGCGTGCACAGCGCGCGCGCATTGAATTGCAATGTCGGCAGCTCGGTTTGCCGGCCGAGGAGATTGCAGACTTGGCGAATGAGGTTCTTGAAACCTTGTTGGCGATGCTGACAAGCCAGCGAGGGCAAGACTTGCTC
>JBILHV010000013.1:0-14134 GCA_044350305.1 Burkholderiaceae bacterium | reverse complement strand
CGGCGTCGTTGCTAAAATTCTGAAGTAATTAACCAGGCCGCGAATTTAAACGTTCGCGGCCTTTCGTTCTTTTCGCTCTTTGAGAATCGCCATGAAAAATCAAAAAATCCGTATCCGTCTGAAAGCGTTTGATTACAAACTTATCGATCAGTCGGCTGCTGAGATCGTTGATACGGCAAAGCGCACCGGCGCCGTTGTACGCGGTCCGGTCCCACTGCCAACGCGCATTCGTCGTTACGACGTGTTGCGTTCACCACACGTGAACAAAACATCGCGTGACCAGTTTGAGATCCGTACGCACCAGCGCCTGATGGACATCGTCGACCCAACCGACAAGACCGTAGACGCATTGATGCGTTTGGACTTGCCAGCTGGCGTAGACGTCGAAATCGCGCTGCAGTAATCAAAAAATAGTGCTAGAATGCAAGACTTGCCGAAATTTGGCAGGATAAAAAGATCATTTAAGGTCTTCGCAGTATATGAGCGCCCGAAAATTTCGGGTTTTATCAGCCCCGACCAATCGTAGTCGGGAATCGGGTTTTTACCCCGGAGAATATGATGTCGAAATCGACACCCACACCTGCCGCACATCGGCTTGGGCTGGTGGGCCGCAAGGTCGGCATGACCCGTATTTTTACGGAAGATGGCGAGTCCATCCCCGTAACAGTATTGGACGTGTCGAACAACCGCGTCACCCAGGTAAAGTCGCTTGAGTCTGACGGCTACGCCGCCGTTCAAGTTGCTTACGGCGTTCGTCGCGCTTCCCGTGTAGCCAAGCCGCAAACCGGTCATTACGCCAAAGCTGGTGTAGAAGCCGGTAGCATCCTCAAAGAATTCCGTCTCGATCCTGCTCGCGCAGCCGAATTCACGCCTGGTAGCGTGGTCGCTGTTGAAAGCATTTTCGAAGCCGGCCAGCAAGTCGACGTAACCGGTACCACTATTGGTAAAGGTTTCGCCGGCACGATCAAGCGTCACCACTTCAAATCACAACGCGCCTCGCACGGTAACAGCCGTTCGCACCGCGTCCCTGGTTCGATTGGTCAGGCGCAAGATCCTGGTCGTATTTTCCCCGGTAAGCGCATGTCTGGCCACCTTGGCGACGACACCCGTACCGTGCAAAATCTTGATGTCGTCCGTGTTGACGCCGAACGTGGTCTGTTGCTGGTCAAGGGCGCTGTCCCTGGCTATGCAGGTGCAGACATCGTGGTGCGCCCGGCCATCAAGGCGCCAGCCAAAAAAGGAGCCTAATCCATGGATATCAAGCTCCTGAACGATAAAGGTCAGTCCTCGGCAACATTTGCTGCGCCTGATACGGTTTTCGGTCGCGACTTTAATGAAGCGCTCGTGCACCAGATCGTGATTGCCTTCCAAGCAAATGCACGTTCCGGTAATCGCGCTCAAAAGACCCGCGCCGAAGTCCATCACTCGACGAAAAAGCCTTTCCGTCAAAAAGGTACGGGCCGTGCTCGTGCTGGTATGACATCCTCGCCCTTGTGGCGTGGGGGTGGTCGTGCATTTCCAAATTCGCCTGAAGAGAACTTCAGCCAAAAGGTCAACAAGAAAATGTATCGCGCCGGTTTGCGCTCGATCCTTTCCCAGTTGGCTCGAGAAGACCGCATCTCGATCGTCGATGCCTTCACACTCGAATCGCCCAAGACCAAGCTTGCTGCTGAAAAGCTCAAGATCATGGGCCTAGAGTCAGTGCTGATCATCACCGACTCCGTCGATGAAAATCTCTACCTCGCTACCCGCAACTTGCCACATGTGGCCGTAGTCGAACCGCGCAACGCCGATCCGCTCTCGCTGATTCATTACAAAAAAGTAGTGATCACAAAGTCGGCCATCGCTCAACTCGAGGAGATGCTGGCATGAACGATCATCGTCTAATGCAAATCATCTTGGCACCAATCGTGACTGAAAAAGCTACGTTTGTTGCAGAGAAAAGCAACCAGGTTGCTTTCCGTGTTGTTGCAGATGCAACGAAGCCTGAGATCAAAGCCGCTGTTGAACTGCTCTTCAAAGTGCAGGTTGATTCGGTCCAGGTTTTGAATCGCAAGGGCAAGGTTAAGCGTTTCGGCCGTTTCACTGGCCACCGTCGTAACGAGCGTAAGGCCTACGTGTCGCTCAAAGACGGTCAAGAAATCAATTTGGCGGAGGTCAACTAAATGGCTCTCTTAAAAGTTAAGCCAACCTCGCCCGGTCGTCGCGGCATGCTTAAGGTGGTTACCCCCACCCTGCATAAAGGCGCGCCCGTTGCCTCGTTGCTTGAAAAGAAAATTCGTGGTTCTGGGCGTAATAACAACGGCCACATCACAATCCGCCACCGTGGTGGTGGTCATAAGCAGCACTATCGCCTTGTAGATTTCCGTCGCAACAAAGACGGCATTCCAGCAAAGGTTGAGCGTCTAGAATATGACCCAAACCGCACTGCACACTTAGCATTGCTCTGTTATGCAGACGGTGAGCGTCGTTACATCATCGCTCCTCGCGGTCTTGAAGTAGGCACAACACTGGTGTCGGGTATCGAAGCCCCCATCCGTGCAGGTAATACGTTGCCTATTCGCAATATCCCGGTGGGTACGACTATTCACTGCATCGAGATGTTGCCTGGTAAGGGCGCACAGATGGCACGTTCAGCAGGTGCTTCGGCAGTCTTGCTCGCTCGTGAAGGCACCTACGCGCAGGTTCGCCTGCGCTCTGGTGAGGTTCGTCGCGTACACATTGAGTGCCGCGCAACGATCGGTGAAGTTGGCAACGAAGAACACAGCCTGCGTCAAATCGGTAAAGCCGGTGCAGTACGTTGGCGCGGTATTCGTCCCACGGTGCGTGGTGTCGCAATGAACCCGGTTGATCACCCACACGGTGGTGGTGAAGGTCGTACCGGCGAAGGCGGCGAGCCACGCAGTCCATGGGGTACCCCAGCTAAGGGTTACAAGACCCGTAGCAACAAGCGGACGGACAATATGATCGTCCAGCGCCGCAAGCGTAAATAAGAGGGCGAATCATGTCACGTTCAGTCAAGAAAGGCCCATTCGTCGACGCACACTTGATCAAAAAGGTCGAGGTTGCTATCGCCGAAAAAGGCAAAAAACCGATCAAAACCTGGTCGCGTCGTTCAACAATCCTGCCCGACTTTATCGGGTTGACGATTGCTGTTCATAACGGTCGCCAGCACGTTCCCGTTTATATCAACGAGAACATGGTCGGCCATAAACTCGGCGAGTTTGCGCTGACCCGTACGTTTAAGGGCCATGCTGCAGATAAAAAGGCCAAGAGGTAAGAAATGGAAACCACAGCCATTATCCGTGGGGTGCACATCTCTGCGCAAAAGACACGAATCGTTGCGGACTTAATCCGTGGCAAGTCGGTTGCGCAGGCATTAAACATCCTGACCTTCACTAACAAGAAGGCCGCAGGCATCCTCAAGAAGGCCGTTGAATCGGCCATCGCGAACGCCGAACATAACGACGGTGCAGATATCGACGAACTCAAAGTCACCACGATTTTTGTGGACAAGGCTGAGTCGATGAAGCGCTTCTCCGCACGAGCCAAAGGGCGCGGCAATCAGATTGAAAAGCAGACCTGCCACATTACTGTGAAGGTCGGAGCCTAAGGAGTCACGATGGGTCAGAAAATACACCCGATTGGGTTCCGCCTTGCGGTCACACGTAACTGGGGCTCAAAGTGGTATGCAGACGACAAAGATTTTAGCGGCATGCTTGCCTCTGATATTCGCGTACGTGAATACCTCAAAAAGAAACTGAAGCAAGCGTCAGTTGGCCGCGTGGTCATCGAGCGCCCCGCTAAAAACGCACGGATTACGATTTACTCGGCTCGCCCAGGTATCGTGATCGGTAAGCGTGGCGAGGACATCGAAGGCCTGAAGGCAGACTTGCAGCGTTTGATGGGCGTGCCAGTGCACGTCAACATCGAAGAAGTTCGCAAGCCTGAAATCGATGCCCAATTGATTGCTGATTCGATCTCGCAACAGCTCGAAAAGCGGATCATGTTCCGCCGCGCCATGAAGCGCGCCATGCAAAACGCCATGCGTCTCGGTGCCCAAGGCATCAAGATCATGAGTGCTGGCCGCTTAAATGGTATTGAGATTGCTCGCACAGAATGGTATCGCGAAGGCCGTGTGCCACTGCATACGCTGCGTGCGAATATCGATTACGGTACCTCTGAAGCTCACACGACATATGGCGTGATTGGCATCAAGGTTTGGGTATACAAAGGCGATATGCTGGCTAACGGCGAATTGCCTGTTGAAACCGCCGCCCCTCGCGAAGAAGAGCGTCGTCCGCGTCGCGCACCACGTGCTGACAAGCCCGAAGGTGCACGTCCGGCCGGAGCCCGTCCCGCAGGACGTGGTCGCGCACCGCGCAAGGCTGATGCCGCTGCGCCTGCGCCCGAAGGAGAATAAGCATGCTGCAACCAGCACGCAGGAAATATCGCAAAGAGCAAAAGGGCCGTAATACCGGCCTGGCTACGCGCGGCGCTAACGTTTCGTTTGGTGAGTATGGTCTTAAGGCAACCGGTCGCGGCCGCCTAACCGCTCGGCAAATCGAATCAGCCCGTCGTGCCATTAACCGTCACATTAAACGTGGTGGTCGTATCTGGATTCGTATCTTCCCTGACAAGCCAATTTCACAAAAGCCTGCGGAAGTGCGGATGGGTAACGGTAAAGGTAACCCCGAATACTGGGTTGCTGAAATTCAGCCCGGCAAAGTGCTGTACGAAATGGAAGGTGTGAGTGAAGAAATCGCGCGCGAGGCGTTTCGCCTGGCCGCTGCGAAATTGCCGATCTCGACCACGTTCGTCACGCGTCACATCGGAGCTTAAGGAAACGATATGAAAGCAAGCGAACTTCGTGCAAAATCTGCTGCAGAACTCGGACAAGAACTTGAGAGCCTCTTGAAGGCGCAATTCGGTCTGCGTATGCAGCGCGCAACCCAACAGCTCACCAACCACACTCAAATTGGTAAAGTACGTCGCGACATCGCACGCGTACGCACCTTGATGACTGAGAAGGCGGGAAAATAATATGACCACAGCTCAAACTACAAAACCAAAGCGTCAACGTACGCTGGTTGGTAAGGTCGTCAGCAACAAGATGGAAAAAACCATTGTCGTGCTGGTCGAGCGTCGCGTTAAGCACCCAGTGCTTGGCAAGATCATCATGCGCTCTGCTAAGTACAAGGCGCATGACGAAACCAATCAGTTCAACGAAGGCGATACCGTTGAGATTGCTGAAGGCCGTCCAATTTCGCGTTCCAAGTCCTGGACTGCAACGAAGTTGATCGAAGCCGCACGCGAGATCTAAACGCGTTTGCGCAAAGCTGCGCAAACAACGGTTGCTGTTAGACCAAACAAAACGCGACGAATAAAATCGTCGCGTTTTGTTTTTACAGACTGATCGCAGAGCCACGGAGTTGCCGTATGCCCTGCCCGCAATCGACTACTTAGATATGTGTCACAAACTTTGTGACAAGATATCCATCAAACGTTTCTGCGCCACCCTCACTGCCAATGCCGCTATCCTTAATGCCACCGAAAGGTGTTTCAGGCAGAGCACTGCCAAAGTGATTGATGTTTACCATGCCGGCCTCAATCGAGTTAGACACTTTGGTTGCCGTCTGTAACGAATTTGTGAACACATAGCTCGACAAGCCAAAGGGCAGGCTGTTCGCTCGTGCGATCACTTCATCTATATCGTTAAACGGCACAACAGGCGCGATGGGACCAAAGGGCTCTTCATTCATCAGCATCGCATCGTCTTCCAAGCCAGTGATCACGGTTGGCGGAAAGAAAAAACCTTTGCCCGATGGCGCATCGCCACCGAGCTCAATCTTTGCGCCGCGCTTGCGTGCATCTTCGACGAAGCGCGCAATGGCAGGCACACGACGCTCGTGGGCGAGAGGGCCCATCTCGACGCCATCATCCAAGCCATTGCCCACCTTGACACTCTTGAGTACGTCCAAGAATTTAGCCAGGAACTTGTCGTAGGCTTTCTTCTGAACATAGAAGCGCGTGGGTGATACGCACACCTGGCCGGCGTTACGGATCTTGAACTTGGCCAGCATGGTGGCAGCGCGATCGATGTCCGCATCGTCAAACACCAGTACGGGCGAGTGGCCACCTAGCTCCATCGTTACGCGCTTCATGTGCGCACCCGCCAAAGCGGCAAGCTGCTTGCCAACAGGAACCGAGCCAGTGAAAGAAACTTTGCGCGAAATGGGGGAGCGGATCAAATAGTCCGATACCTTGGCGGGTTCACCCCAGACCAAGTTCAACACACCTGGCGGGAGCCCTGCGTCGTGAAACATCTGAGCGATCGCCATCACGGCGCTGGGTGAGTCTTCGGGCCCTTTCAGGATAATGGTGCAGCCGGAACCCACGGCCGCGCAAATTTTACGAATGGCTTGGTTATACGGAAAGTTCCAAGGCGTGAACGCGACACACACTCCGATAGGCTCTTTGAGGACGAGCTGACGCACGTCAGAGCTGCGGGGCAGCACGACGCGACCATAAATCCGGCGACACTCCTCGGCGTGCCAGTCGCAGTGATCCGCGCAACCAACGACTTCGCCGAGAGCCTCTGCCAAGGGTTTTCCCTGATCAAGCGTCATATTTCGGGCGATTTCCTTGGCGCGATCCCGGGTCAGCTGGCCAACCTTACGCAAAATGGCCGAACGGTCCATTGGGGATGACTTCTTCCAGGTCGCAAACGCCTTTTCGGCAGCCTGGAGCGCCATATCCAGATCGGCATTGGAGGCGTGGGGTAGCTGGCCCAGCACTTCTTGCGTAGCTGGGTTGATCACGTCCTGCGTCTTGCGGCCTTCGCCAGAGACAAATTGGCCGTTGATGTAAAGCGATAGTTTTTCGTACATACAGTTAGATCCCAATGGTTGCTTCCAATGTTGGTAATATGACACAAGTTCGATGGACTTGCACAAAAAAAAATAACGGGATATACTGCACGGCTTTCCCGCATTTCTTGCGCGGTCAGGCATAAAACCACTAGGTTTTTAGCCAGACAGCCGATAAAAGCAGGAAAATTGTTTAGCAGATTTCAACCCAGGGTGCTCTGTGGCACCTAACGGGACCAAAACTGACTGATTTGGCTGCAAGCTGAAAGGCAAGCAGGTGAGTTGGTTAAGTTGGAACAGGAAAAATCATGATCCAAATGCAGACCACGCTGGACGTGGCCGATAACACTGGTGCACGCTCTGTCATGTGCATTAAAGTGCTCGGCGGTTCCAAGCGCCGTTATGCCGCTATCGGCGACGTTATCAAAGTGACCGTCAAAGATGCCGCCCCCCGTGGCCGCGTCAAAAAAGGCGAGATCTACAACGCAGTCGTCGTTCGTACGGCAAAAGGCGTCCGTCGTAAAGACGGTTCGCTTATTCGTTTCGGTGGTAATGCCGCCGTATTGCTCAACGCCAAGCTCGAGCCCATCGGCACGCGCATCTTTGGACCCGTCACCCGCGAATTGCGTGGCGAGAAGTTCATGAAGATCGTGTCCTTGGCGCCTGAAGTACTGTAAGGAGCCGACATGAACAAAATTCGCAAAGGCGACGAAGTAATCGTTTTAACGGGTCGTGACAAAAAGCGTCGCGGTACCGTGCTTGAGCGTGTCGATGCAGACCATGTGTTGGTCGAAGGCATCAACATGGTTAAAAAGCATGTGCGCCCGAACCCCACGCAGGGCACAACCGGCGGCATTATTGAAAAAACAATGCCTATCCATATTTCGAACATCGCACTGTTCAACCCAGCCACTGGCAAGGGTGAACGCGTCGGCATTCAAGAAGTCGACGGTCGTAAAGTTCGTGTTTATCGTTCCAGCGGCGCGACCGTTGGCGCGAAAGCATAAGGGAGCTCAACATGTCACGTTTCCAAGAGCTCTACCAGCAAAAAATTGCACCGCAGCTGCGTGAGCAGTTCGGCTACGCATGTGTCATGCAGGTACCGCGTATCACTAAGGTCACACTCAACATGGGTGTGTCCGAGGCCGTCGCTGACAAAAAAGTCATCGAGCACGCTGTATCAGACCTCACCAAGATCGCCGGCCAAAAGCCAGTTGTCACAAAAACCAAGAAGGCAATCGCAGGTTTCAAGATCCGCGAAGATTATCCAATTGGTTGCATGGTGACATTGCGTGGTCAGCGCATGTACGAATTCATCGACCGTCTCGTGTCTGTGGCGCTGCCACGCGTACGCGACTTTCGTGGAATTTCGGGTCGTGCGTTTGACGGTCGTGGCAACTACAACATCGGTGTGAAAGAGCAGATTATTTTCCCCGAAATTGAATACGACAAAATTGACGTGTTGCGTGGGATGAATATCAGCATCACCACCACCGCGAAGACCGACGAAGAAGCGAAGGCGCTGTTGACAGCGTTTAGCTTCCCGTTCCGCAACTAAGGGGCGCAGACGTGGCTAAACTATCAATGATCAATCGCGATGTAAAGCGCACTAAGACAGTAGAGAAATTTGCTGCTAAGCGCGCTGCCCTCAGGGCAATCATCGAAGATTCAACCAAGACCGACGAAGAGCGTTACGAAGCACGCCTTAAAATGCAACAGCTTCCACGCAACGCAAGCCCAGTTCGCCAGCGTAACCGCTGCTTGATCACGGGACGGGCTCGCGGAGTATTCAGCAAGTTCGGACTTGGCCGCATGAAACTGCGCGAATTGGCTATGAAGGGTGAAATCCCCGGCATGACCAAAGCTAGCTGGTAGGAGAATAAAACATGAGCATGAGCGACCCAATCGCCGATATGCTGACTCGCATTCGCAATGCGCAGCAGGTAGACAAAACATCGGTGACCATGCCCTCCTCCAAGCTTAAGGCAGCGATTGCTGCCGTGCTTCAGGACGAAGGCTATGTCGATGGTTTTCAGATCAAGGGAACGGCCCAAAAGCCAGAACTCGAAATCACCCTAAAGTATTACGCTGGCCGCCCAGTGATTGAGCGCATCGAACGCGTCTCGCGCCCCGGCCTACGTATTTACAAAGGGCACGGCAGCATTCCTCAGGTTATGAACGGCCTGGGTGTCGCCATCGTTTCCACGTCGCGTGGTGTGATGACCGATCGCAAAGCACGCGCCAATGGCGTGGGCGGCGAAGTGCTCTGCTACGTGGCTTAAGGAGAGAACCTAATGTCACGTATCGCAAAATATCCAGTCGAACTGCCCAAGGGCGTTGAGGCTTCAATACAGTCCGATCTGATCACCGTCAAAGGCCCATTGGGCTCCCTGACGCAGACACTGAACGGCGATGTGATCGTCAACGAAGACGCAGGTAAGCTGTCGTTCATCGTTGCCAATGATTCGCGCCAGGCCAAGGCAATGTCGGGCACGCTTCGTGCTTTGGTTGCCAACATGGTCACCGGTGTGAGCAAAGGCTTTGAGCGTAAGTTGACGCTTGTTGGTGTGGGTTACCGCGCCGCTATTCAAGGCAACGCGATCAAATTGCAACTTGGCTTTTCGCACGATGTCGTGCATCCAATGCCTGCCGGTGTAAAAGCCGAATGCCCAACACAGACGGAAATCGTTCTCAAGGGCTCCAACAAGCAAGTTGTTGGACAGGTGGCTGCAGAGATTCGCGCATACCGTCCGCCAGAGCCCTACAAGGGCAAGGGCGTTCGTTATGTTGACGAGCACGTCATCATTAAAGAAACCAAGAAGAAATAATCGCGCAAACAAGGAAACATCATGGACAAAAAAATTTCCCGTTTGCGTCGTGCCGTACCGACGCGTAAGAAAATCGCCGAGTTGCGAGTTAATCGCCTCCAAATTTTCCGCTCGAATCTGCACATCTACGCAAACATTATTTCGCCTGAAGGCGATCGCATTCTTGTTTCAGCCTCAACGGTTGAAGCAGAAGTGCGTCAGCAGCTCGCTGGTCAAACCGGTGGTGGTGGCAATGCTGCCGCCGCAACACTGGTGGGCAAGCGCGTCGCAGAGAAAGCAAAAGCTGCTGGTATTGAGCTTGTCGCTTTTGATCGTTCGGGTTTCCGATACCACGGCCGTATTAAAGCCCTGGCCGATGCCGCGCGTGAAGCCGGCCTGAAGTTTTAAGCGAGGAACAGTCAAATGGCTAAAGAACAACGCAAGAACGCTCCTGAAGAGCGTGATGACGGTCTTCGCGAAAAGATGATCGCGGTTAACCGCGTCAGCAAAGTCGTTAAGGGCGGCCGCACAATGAGCTTTGCTGCGCTGACTGTTGTCGGCGACGGCGATGGGCGTGTCGGTATGGGCAAAGGCAAAGCACGTGAAGTGCCAGTGTCAGTGCAAAAAGCAATGGAACAAGCGCGTCGCGAGATGTTCAAAGTTTCGTTGAAGAACGGCACGCTCCACCACACTGTAGTCGGCAAGCATGGCGCCTCAACAGTGCTGATTTCGCCTGCGGCAGAAGGTACTGGCGTGATCGCCGGCGGCCCAATGCGCGCAATTTTTGATGTGATGGGCGTGCGCAACGTCGTGGCGAAAAGCCTCGGCTCTAGCAACCCTTACAACATGGTTCGTGCAACGCTTAACGGCTTGCGCGCTTCCCACACCCCGTCGGAAGTTGCTGCAAAACGCGGCAAAACCGTCGAAGAGATTCTGGGGTAAGTCATGGCCGATAAACAAGTCAAAGTCACCTTGGTCCGTTCGACCATTGGTACCAAACAAGACCACCGCGACACTGTGCGCGGTCTGGGTTTGCGCCGTCTCAACAGCAGCAAGGTGCTCAAAGACACTCCCGAAGTTCGCGGCATGATCAACAAAGTTGATTATCTCGTGACCGTCTCGGAAGTCTGAAAGGAATCACGATGTCAATTACTCAACTAAATACGCTCAAGCCCGCCGTCGGCTCGACACACGCAAAGCGTCGTGTAGGTCGTGGTATTGGCTCGGGTTTAGGTAAAACCGCTGGTCGCGGTCACAAAGGTCAGAGCTCGCGCGCTGGCGGCTTTCATAAAGTAGGCTTTGAGGGCGGTCAAATGCCTTTGCAGCGTCGTTTGCCTAAGCGCGGCTTCTCTATTTTGGATGACCATCTGTACGCGCAAGTGCGTTTGTCTGATCTCCAAGCCCTGCCTGTCGACGAAATCGACGTGCAAGTGCTGAAGCAGGCTGGCGTAGTGGGTACGCAAGTGCGCTACGTCAAAGTGTTTAAGTCGGGCGAGCTGTCACGCAAAGTTACCCTCAAGGGTATCGGTGCAACAGCTGGCGCGCGTGCTTCGATCGAAGCCGCTGGCGGCACGATTGCTTAAGACGGATTAAAGAATGGCAACAGCACAACTCGCAGGGAAAGCAGGCCCACGTTACGGCGACTTAAAGCGCCGTCTCGTGTTCCTGGTGCTCGCTTTGGTGGTTTACCGCCTGGGCACGCACATTCCTGTTCCGGGCATCAACCCAGATGCGCTCGCAGATTTGTTCCGCGAGAATCAGGGTGGAATTCTCGGTTTGTTCAACATGTTCTCGGGTGGTGCCTTGGCGCGCTTCTCGATCTTCGCGTTGGGCATCATGCCTTACATTTCTGCATCGATCATCATGCAGCTGATGTCGGTCGTTGTGCCGACGCTTGAAGGCATCAAGAAAGACGGTGAAGCTGGCCGTCGTAAGATTACGCAGTACACCCGCTACGGCACTGTTGCGTTGGCGCTAGTTCAGGCGATTGGTATTTCGGTTGCACTTGAGTCCCAACCAGGCCTGGTGATTGATGCCGGCGTCATGTTTCGCCTCACGACGGTCGTGACCTTAGTAACCGGTACGATGTTTGTGATGTGGCTCGGTGAGCAAATCACGGAGCGCGGCTTAGGCAACGGTATCTCCATCCTGATTTTTGCGGGAATTGTTGCCGGCTTGCCGAGCGCGCTGGCAGGGCTGTTGGATTTGGTTCGCACGAATGCGATGTCGGGATTCTCCGCGCTGTTTATTGTTGCCCTCTCTGTGCTCGTGACCGCCTTCGTGGTGTTGGTCGAGCGTGGTCAGCGCAAGATCACGGTTAACTACGCCAAACGTCAGGTGGGTAACAAGGTATACGGCGGACAAACGTCGCACTTGCCGCTGAAGCTGAACATGGCAGGTGTGATTCCTCCAATTTTTGCATCTTCGATCATTTTGTTCCCAGCAACGATTACCAGCTGGTTCTCGAACACCGAAGGTATGCGTTGGTTAGGAGATTTAGCTGCGGCACTCGCGCCACGTCAGCCTCTCTATATCACGCTGTACGCAACAGCTATTATTTTCTTCTGCTTCTTCTATACCGCGCTGGTGTTCAACAGCCGCGAGACAGCAGATAACCTTAAGAAGAGCGGCGCGTTTGTTCCAGGGATTCGTCCAGGCGAACAGACCGCTAAATTCATTGACAAGATTTTGATGCGATTGACTTTGGCTGGTGCCTTGTACATCACGTTGGTGTGCTTGTTACCGGAGTTCTTGGTCATGCGTTGGAATGTACCGTTTTATTTTGGCGGCACCTCTTTGCTGATTATTGTTGTAGTTACGATGGACTTCATGGCTCAGGTTCAGGCCTACATGATGTCTCACCAGTACGATTCACTGCTCAAGAAGGCTAACTTCAAGGGCGCGAATATGCCAATGAGATAAGCGAGAGCAATGTCAAAGGACGACGTCATTCAGATGCAGGGTGAGATTCTTGAGAATCTTCCCAACGCAACTTTCCGTGTCAAGCTAGAAAATGGTCACGTTGTATTGGGCCACATTTCCGGCAAGATGCGCATGCATTACATCCGGATTTTGCCGGGCGATAAAGTCACAGTGGAGCTCACCCCCTATGACCTAACGCGCGCCAGAATCGTATTCCGCTCGAAATGAGCGGCCGGGTTACAGATAACAGGAGTCAACCATGAAAGTAATGGCATCGGTTAAGCGGATTTGCCGCAATTGCAAGATTATTAAACGTCACGGCGTCGTGCGGGTTATTTGCACCGACCCGCGTCACAAGCAGCGTCAAGGTTAATACAAGGAATCGTTATGGCCCGTATTGCTGGCATCAACATACCGCCACATCAGCACGCCGAAATCGGCCTGACTGCCATTTTTGGCATCGGTCGCACGCGTTCACGCAAAATCTGTGAAGCCGCTGGTGTTCCCCTGTCGAAGAAGGTCAAAGACCTAACCGACGCAGAACTCGAGCGTATCCGCGAGCACGTTGGCGTGTTTGCGGTGGAAGGTGATTTGCGCCGTGAAGTTCAGTTGTCGATCAAGCGTTTGATCGACCTCGGAACGTATCGCGGCATGCGCCACAAGCGCGGCCTGCCCGTACGTGGTCAACGCACTCGCACCAACGCCCGCACCCGCAAGGGACCGCGTCGCGCTGCTGCAAGCCTGAAGAAATAAAGAGGATTAGAAGATGGCAAAAGCTTCTACCGCCGGCGCTACCCGCGTTCGCAAAAAAGTCAAAAAGAATGTGTCGGACGGCATTGCGCACGTTCACGCATCGTTTAACAACACCATCATCACGATCACCGATCGTCAAGGTAATGCCTTGTCGTGGGCGACCTCCGGTGGTGCTGGTTTCAAAGGCTCACGTAAGTCGACACCGTTTGCAGCGCAGGTTGCTGCTGAGACGGCCGGCAAGCTGGCCATCGAATACGGCATCAAGACACTTGAAGTTCGCATCAAGGGCCCAGGCCCAGGCCGCGAATCTTCAGTACGTGCGTTGAATGCGCTGGGCATCAAGATTTCGAGCATCGCCGACATCACGCCCGTGCCGCACAACGGTTGCCGTCCACCCAAGCGTCGTCGTATCTAAGGGGAACCCACATGGCACGTTATACCGGTCCCAAATGCAAACTCTCGCGTCGCGAGGGCATTGATCTTTTCCTAAAGAGCGCACGCCGCTCGCTGGACTCCAAGTGCAAACTGGATTCCAAGCCTGGCCAACACGGTCGCACTTCAGGTGCCCGTACGTCGGACTATGGTCTACAGTTGCGCGAAAAGCAAAAGCTCAAGCGCATGTACGGCATTATGGAAAAACAGTTCCGTAAATATTTTGCAGAAGCCGAGCGTCGCAAAGGCAACACGGGCGAACAGCTCATTCAGTTGCTCGAGTCGCGTCTGGACAACGTTGTATACCGCATGGGTTTTGGTTCGACACGCGCAGAAGCGCGTCAGTTGGTC
>JBILHV010000164.1:0-4607 GCA_044350305.1 Burkholderiaceae bacterium | reverse complement strand
TGATACCGAATTGCTTTTGAAGGCGTGCGTCCAGTACGGGCGACCAAGCGTCGGCCGCTTTACGACTGATCGCATAATTTGGACTGCCACCGATCAAGTCTAGGCCAATTAGGGACGGCTCATCGCGTGAGTTTTGCGAGAAGCGCAAGGAGACCAGATCGAAAAGACCCGTTTTCATCACGCGGAGTTGTTCAGTGTCTTTAATGCCAAGCGTATCCATTGGCTTGTATTCAACAGTGATAGGTAAGCCTGTTTTGGCAGCGAGCTGCTCAAAGAAGGGTTGTTCACGATTCTTTTGAATGTTACCGGTTGCCAAGGGTTGGCCGATCACTTTCAACGTGATGTTTTGAGCTTGAGTCGTTGGCATCGCCAGGAAAATACTGCTTAACGCAAGTGGTGCAAGATATCGTTTAATCAAAGACATAATGAACTCCGATGAGGGAAAGGAATATTGCTAATAACCCATTGCGCGAGGCAAGGTTGTCACAATCGCAGGGAAAAACAGACACAGCAAAAGAACGGCATACATCAAAGCAACGAAAGGCCAAATATTTGTGACGAGCTCGCGCATACGAATGCCCGTCACACCACAGACAACGAACAGGACGACGCCCACGGGTGGTGTGAGCATGCCAATCACGAGGTTCAGTACGAAGAGAAAACCGAAGTGCAGCGGGTCAATCCCATACTGAATGGCAATTGGGTGGAGTAGGGGAACCAGCATGATATAGGCAGAGTTCGACTCGAGGAACATCCCTACGATGAAGAGCAAGACTGTTACGAGTAAAAGATACACAATCGGATCTTTTGTAATGCTGAACAAGAGCTCGGATAACTTCTGTGGCATCAGGTCGACTGTCATCAAGTACGTAATGACTGAAGCGAAGGCAATGAGTGCACCCACAACAGCGGTGGTAATTGCAGCGCGCACGATGATGCCAGGGAGGTCAGAGAGTTTTAGCGTGCGTGTCACAAAAAAACCTAAAATTAACGCGTAGACAACCGAGATCGCAGACCCTTCTGTGGCGGTAAAGGCGCCAGCAATAATGCCGCCGATGATCAGCAAGGGCATGAACAAGACGATGGCGGAACGACGCGTCTCTTGCAGTAAGCGCTTGAACTGAAACGGTTCGCCTGTCGTGTGCCAGCCTCGCTTGGTGACGATCCAAGAGCATAGAGCCATAAAACCGATCGTAATGAGTATGCCCGGAACAACGCCCGCCATAAACATTCCGCCGACGGATACTGACGGCCCTGCCATGAAGGCGTACACAATCATCGCCGCTGAGGGCGGGATGATAGGGCCTAAGTTTGCTGCGGCGGCAACGATGGCACTGGCAAAGCCTTTGTCATAAATCTTGGATAAAGACGGAACCAGAATGGCCGAAAGCGCGCTCGCGTCTGAGACGGCTGTGCCAGACACCGTCGCAAGCCCGGCGCCCGACAACATGGTGACATGAGCCAAGCCACCTCGGACACGACCGACGAGCGCATTGGCAAAGGAGATTAAGCGTTCAATAATCCCCGCCTTAATCATTAGCTCGCCTGACAGCATGAAGAACGGTATGGCCATCAGCGGAAACGAGTTGACGGAGTACATCATGCGCTGCGGGATGATGGAGATATCGATCCCGGAGAGCCAGATTGCAATGATGGAGCTAAGCCCCATTGCAAACGCAATCGGCAGGCCCATTAAGGCAACTGCCATGAAACCAATGACGACAAAGGTGCTCATTCGGCGTCTCCTACTTGTTTGCTAGGTGGGTCGGTGAGTGCGATTCTCGTTAAATGCATGCCCGTGTACAGCATGCCGATCCCGACTGCTACAAAAAAATACGCCACACTGATGTCCAGTGTGGCCATTTTCTCGTCCCACTGATCTTTGCACAGCTCTACACAAGACCAGGCGATCGCATAGCAAAGTGCGGCACAAATAGCTGCGGTTAATTTTCTGATGATGCGTTGCTGGAATGCTGAGAACTTATCTACGAACAGATCAATACCGATATGCGCCCCTTGAGCGGCAGCAAGAGGTATCGATAAAAATACCACCCAGACAAATGCTAGGCGACCAGACTCGTCGGCCCAGTCGATTGACATGTTTAGACCATAACGCAGTGCGACCTGCGCGGACACAATGCCAACCATAAAACTGAATATCACAACAACGGCCGCAATAAGAGTGAAATCGAGTGCACGAAACACTTTTCCAAGCGTTGAGCTTGTGTCATAGGGGATTGGAATTGCACTCATGATCGCGGTCCGTTGTTACAGGTAGTTATTTAGAAGTTTCAGCGAGAACCTGATTGACTAGATCTGCACCGGCGCGTTTCTTGACGCTTTCAACGACTGGGGCCGTCAGCTTACGCATCTGCTCAAATGTCTCAGCTGGGATTTCGGTATACGTCATCTTGGCCTTCAGGTTCGCAAGCGATTTCTGCTCATCTTCGGCGGCAAGGTTGCGTTGATAGGCAACAGTAGTTGTCATTGCTTGTCTGACGGCTGTTTGATTCGCAGGACTCATTTTGTCGAAGACGCGCTTGCTAGCGACCACAACAATAAAGTCAAAAAAGTGCGAAGAGTTCGATAGGTGTCTTTGCACTTCGGCAAAACGGTTGGCATCAATCACTGTGTACGGGTTCTCTTGGCCATCCACTACTTTTTGCTCGAGCGCGGAATACAGCTCCTTGACATCCATCGCAATGGGGTTCGCGCCCAGTGCCCTAAAGGAGGCAAGATGCGTCTCATTCGGTTGCATGCGGATCTTCATGCCTTTTAAATCATCGACTGATTTAATGGGACCCTTGCTGTTGGTCACGTGACGCATGCCAAGTTCCATCCAGCCGAGCACGACAAAGCCTTTCTCTAGCAGCTTTTGATCGATTGCTTTACCAACAGGACCATCAATCACGCGGTAGGCGGATTCGCGGTTTTTAAATACAAAGGGTAGGCTGACTGCTTCGATCTCTGGCGCGATACGCGACATAAAGGCTGCACCAACCCATGTCATGCCTAAGGTGCCTGCGCGCACGCCGTCAACGTTCTCTTTTGCACCACCCAACTGCATCGCGGGGAAGACGTCTACCTGAAGGGTGTTGTTAGTTAGGCGTGCGACTTCGGCTTTAAATATTTTATCTACAGCAACGCTGCTCGGATGTGAGGTCGCAAAGTTACCAGCGATCTGTAGTTTGTCCTGCGCGCTTGCTTGTAGACAGGTCGCTGACAGCACGAGTGCCCCGATTGCGCTAGCGAGACGATGAATGACGATTTTTTTGCTGTTCATGATGCGTCCTTTGAGTGAGAGTGAAGTCGTTGATGCCCATGGCTGAGCAAAGTTTCGATTGAGGCTGGAAGGCCTGCATTCGGTTTTTCGGGCGGAGGCGAGAAGCTACCGGTTGTCGTTTGTCCTGCGTTCAAGCGAATGAGAGTTTCGGCATGGCGAACTGCGCTCGATACGCCGTCCACGACGGGGACAGGGAGTTTTCTAGACAAACTGCGCGCGAGTCCAGCCAGCGGGGCACCTGCGAGGATAATGACATCGGCACCGTCTTCACTGACGCATAGGTTCGCCGTCGCAATCAGGCTTGCTGCCTTGTCTTGTTGAATCGATCCAATGTTAGGAAGGGGTTCATCCAGGCTGCGAATGCTCACCAGCCGGCTACCCAAGCCGTAGGAATCAACCGTTTCTTGATACCAAGCGCGGATGCGACGCGAAATCGCGACAATGGAGATACGGTTACCCAGAAGGCAGGCACTTGCGAGAGCGGCTTGTGTCAAACCCACGACTGGGCAGGGCAACACTTCTTTCAGGCCAGGCAGGCCTGGGTCGCCAAAGGCCGCAACCACGACCGCGTCATAGTGGCCAGCATGTTCACCGGCAAGCTGGGCTGCGGCGTAGGCACCGATTAAAGCCTCGAAACGCGTTTCGATATATGCCACCCCGAATGAGGCTGTGACGGTTTGGATGCGGGTACCTGCACTTGCGGAGCGTTTTGCTTCCGCATCGATCAGTTCCGAAACGCTCGCGGAAATGTTTGGATTGATCAGCAAGATACGCATGACGTCGTCCTAGCGAGCAGAGGTCATGAGGGTTGGCTTGCCGCAAGTCAGGAATTTCCCTTTACCTAAACGTGGCAGGAAATTTTTACCATCCCACACCATTTCACCATTAATGAGTGTTAAGCCTGGCCACGCCTTTAATTGCATGCCTTCATAAGGGGTGTAGTCCACGGCATGATGCAGCGCGCTGTTATGGATCGTGACGTCTTTCTCGTCCCAGATGACAAGGTCTGCATCGGCACCGGGCGCGATCGTCCCTTTGCGCGGGTGTAGCCCGTAGGCTTTGGCAGGATTGGTCGAGGTCAGTTCGACAAACTTATTCAAAGAGAGTCGGCCAGTCAGTACGCCTTCGGAATACAGCAAAGGCATGCGGGTTTCGAGTCCGGGTATGCCGTTGGGTATGTGGCGAAACGGTTGCTCTTTTCCGTCTAGTTTTTTACCTTCTGGGCTGTCGTAATTGAAGGGCGCGTGATCCGACGAGAAGACCGAAAACAAGCCATCTCTTAAAGCATTCCAAATGACTTCTTGATTACTCCGGTCTCTGGGAG
>JBILHV010000163.1:0-4611 GCA_044350305.1 Burkholderiaceae bacterium | reverse complement strand
TGAGGTCTTCAAAGATCGTTCGCATCCTCAGCGCAAAGCCATTGATGACTGCCCCGCGGGTGCTGTGTTGGTGATCGATAGTCGTAAAGACGCTCGTGCAGCGTCGGCGGGCGGCATTCTGGTGGGTCGGCTCCTGGCGCGCGGTGTTGCGGGAGTCGTCACCGATGGTGGTTTTCGGGACTCAGCCGAAATTGCGGAATTAGGGATTGGCGCCTATCACCAACGCCCGTCTGCCCCGACAAACCTGACGCACCATCATGCGATCGATATTAATGTTCCGATCGGCTGTGGTGACGCACCCGTTTTTCCGGGGGATGTGATCGTGGGCGATGCCGACGGAGTGCTAGTATTGCCCGCTCACCTCGCCGAGGAGTTGGCCAATGAAGCGGTTGAAATGACAGTATTTGAGGATTTTGTGACAGAGGAAGTCAAAAAAGGTCGAACGACTATGGGCTTGTATCCTAATACGGACCCGCAGACGACGATTGATTTTGAAGCTTGGCGTAAAAAGGTGGGGCGCTGAGTTGGCCCCGAAGACAAGTCGTGCGGTGAGTTTTTGTGGTGCATCCCAGCAGCAAGGTGCTAGAACTGGGGTGAGCGACGGGGCTCGAACCCGCGACAACCAGAATCACAATCTGGGACTCTACCAACTGAGCTACGCCCACCACAGGAGCAGAATTCTAGCATGTTTGGCCAAGCTTATTGTGCCATCGGGCGCGGTTAATTGCCTAGATGACAGGGGATGCCGTGCATAGCGTTCAGCAAGTGCTTGCGGAATATTGGCCGCACATTCTGTTTGTTATTTCAGGCGCGGCGAGTACGGCTGCCGCAATACATGCGGCGATGACCAAACAGGACGTGCGGGCGGCGATAGGTTGGGTTGCTGTCGTGCTTTTTTCCCCGCTATTTGGTGCAGCGTTGTACTTAGTCGCAGGCATCAACCGCATTCGAAAACAGCGCCTTTCGCGGCTGCGTGCAGATTCGTCGATTTCGCAGGAGGTCATTCATCGGCTACTCGTTGAGGATGTTGCCTCCGCTTCTGGTGCGCAGTTCTCCGCGTTGAAGACACTGGGCGATCGCGTGAGTGACTTTAAGTTGGTAGGCTTGAACGCGATCCGCTTGCTCGATGGTGGTGATGAAACATATCCAGCCATGCTTGAGGCAATCAAGGGCGCCCAGCGATCGATTGCGTTGCAAAGCTATATCTTTGATCATGATGAAGTGGGCGCAGAGCTCGCTCAGGCACTGATCGATGCCCACGCCAGGGGGGTCACCGTGCGCGTATTGATCGACGCCATCGGCGCAAAGTATTCTCGCCCGCCTATTGTGTACATGCTTGAAAAAGGTGGTGTGCGGACTGCGCGTTTTATGCGTCCTGTCATTGGTGTGCGATTGGTGTATGCCAACCTGCGCAGTCACCGTAAGCTGTTGGTGATCGATGGTACACATGGATTTACCGGCGGCATGAATATTAGAGAGGGCTTCTTCACCGCTATTGCCAAAGAGAATGTCACCCGCGATACGCACTTCCAGGTGAGTGGCCCAATCGTCTACCAGTTAATGCTTAGCTTTGCGCATGACTGGCAGTTTACGACTCAAGAAAAGTTATCGGATCCAGTCTGGTTTCCCCTCAACTCAGCAGATTTTTTAAAAGAGGGTGGCGTCCCATTGCGTTGCGTGCCGTCGGGTCCAGACTCGACGCTCGGGAGTACACACGATATGTTGCTCGGAGCACTTTCGATCGCGCAGCGACATGTTCGAATTCAGAGCCCCTATTTTTTGCCTGATGTGTCGTTGGTTGACGGCTTAGCGACTGCGGCGCGGCGGGGGGTATGCGTCGATATCGTGATACCCGGCGCCAACAATCTTAAGTTGGTGAATGCCGCCATGATGGCGCAAATCGATCAGCTGATTTTGACGGGTTGCCGTGTTTGGCGAGCTTCAGGGACCTTCGATCACTCCAAGCTATTCACCGTCGATGGGGGATGGTCTTATGTTGGATCTTCCAATCTTGATCCTCGTAGTTTGCGATTAAATTTTGAGTTGGATCTTGAAGTGTACGATCGCAACTTGACGCAGCAGTTAGATGCACGCATCGATGCAACAATTGCGAAAGCTGAACGAATCACAATACGTTCGTTGAGGCGCCGATCATTTCTCCTACGACTGCGAGACAAGATCGTTTGGCTTGCCTCGCCTTACTTGTAGACTTTAACGAGTCTCTTCCAGCGGGTCTTTGTCAGGATTTGCGGCATAGCCAACGCCTGCGCCCTCAATGCCATGACGGTTCATGGAATCCTTCACGAATCCTTTTGCTTTCATCTCTTCTACAAAGTGGCGCAAATAAACAGCAGCCGCCGTTCCCTTGGTTTTTGGCACTCCCATGGCTTGGTTAATGACCATGAAGCGTTCAGGTAGCATACGAAGACCAGTCACTTCTTTTGTGTCGGCCTCGAGTTGTTGTTTGACGCCAGCCGCGATCTCGATGTGTTGAGCGAGAAAGTCTGGAATGACCGCCTGAGACGAGACTGCACGAATAATCGTAGCGTGTTTGAGATGGCGCGTTAAAAACAAATCGTAAGCACTACCTTTGCCTACAACGACTTGTTTTCCAGAGACGTCTACGTCCGCGTTACGGGTAATGAGAGAGTCGCTGCGCACCATGTAAAACCCTTCGATCAAGACATAAGCGGCGGTGAAGGCAATGTCTTTTCCTCTTTCTGGATCGATGGCAAAAAAACCGATGTCGGCGCGGCCAGCTTCAACGGTGGCGACAGATTTTCCAGCGGTTTCGTTGACGATAAGTTCGCAGGGGACGCCCAACTTGTCGGCAAGCGCACGTGCGAGGTCGATGGAGATACCGAACGGCCTACCTTCTTTGTCTAAGTTGGCAAGCACGGGGTTACCAACGTTCAACGAAGCGCGCAGAGCACCTGTGGGTGCGAAAGCTTTAAGCAAGTCGGCATTCATAACGTGTTCGGATCCCTGTTGGTTGTGCTGGAAGTTGTTGTGTCAAGCGAATCGCGTCAACATAACAGATAATGCATGGCGTACGCATACGAGCGTAAGTCTATAATTGAGTCGTTCGCTAAAAAAATTTTAATTCTTGCTTTTGCGCACTTTTTCGTACGGATAAACATATGAACCGACATTTCTCTAGAGTTTTTGTGGCGCTGTTGATGGCAGGCTCAGCTGTTTCTGTGGCCCACCCGCAGCACAAGCCCGCTGGCGCCGCCGCCTCGGTAAATGGCGTGGTGATTCCTCAGACGCTGCTTGAGCAGAATGTGCGTGTAAATATTGCGCAGGGGCAGCGCGATACCCCCGAGCTGCGTCAAGCGATTCAAGATGAGCTGGTCAACCGTGAAGTGTTGGCGCAAGAGTCTGCGAGGTTAGGCCTCGATAAGACGACTGACGCGCAGGCGCAATGGGCTCAAGTGAGGCAGACCTTCATGGTCGAAATACTATTGAACGACTACGCTCGGCGCAATCCGATCACGGATGCGGCCATAAAGGCTGAGTTTGACCGTCAGATTGTCGCAATGAAGGATGAGCAGCAGTATCGCGTGAGCCTGATCGTGACAGCTACTGAAGCTGAGGCCAAAGCTATTTTGGTACGCCTAAAGAAAGGCGAATCTTTTGCAAAATTAGCCGGTGAGTTGTCGATCGATTCAAGTAAAAAGAACTCTGGCGAGGTGGGTTGGGTCGTTGCCGCTCAAATCTTGCCGGCGATTTCGAATGTGATGGTGAATCTGATAAAAGGTGGGCTGTCTGTCGCTCCTATTCAGACTCCCGCTGGTTGGAACATTATCAAACTGGAGGATAAGCGCGCTTTTGTCCCCCCAAGTTATGACCTCGCTAAAAACGATATCCGGCAGATGCTTTTGCAAAAGCAACGCTTTGACTATGTGAAAGCGCTACGCGACAAAGCCAAAGTTGTGCAATAAATCGAAGTCTTGTGGCGCCCCCGGCGAGAATCGAACTCACAACCGCTCGCTTAGAAGGCGAGTGCTCTATCCAATTGAGCTACGGGGACGCTGAGCCCGTATTCTAACCGTCCCGCGTTTCCTTGCCTTGGACATACGCCTCATGTCGCAGTTGTTTGTTCTGCACCCTAGTCACCCCCAGCTTCGCCTGATGAAACAAGCCGCTCAACTTTTGCAAGAGGGCGGAATTTTGGCGGTCCCGACTGACTCTAGTTATGCCTTGGTCGCTAGGCTAGATGATCACCGGGCGGCGCAAGCACTGCGTAAGCTCAGGGGGCTCGACGATCGCCATCACTTGACCGTTCTATGCCGTGATCTGACGGCGATCAGTCAATTTGCCCGTGTAGACAACGCACAGTTTCGCTTGCTCAAGCTGGCGACGCCTGGTCCTTGGACATTTATTCTTGATGCCTCGCGCGAGGTGCCTCGACGGGTTTCCCATCCTTCGCGCAAGACCATCGGCGTGCGCGTGCCTAATCATCCTGTGGCCCTAGCTCTGCTTGAGTCTGCGGACGGACCACTGTTGTCCACGACGCTCATCCCCGAAGGCGAGGAGTATCCATTAAATGATCCTGCCGAAATACGTGAACGTTATGAACACCGCTTGGCTGGAATTCTTGACGCGGGT
>JBILHV010000162.1:0-4654 GCA_044350305.1 Burkholderiaceae bacterium | reverse complement strand
AGAACAAGCCTGGAGCCGGTGGTTTGGTGGGCACGGCCTACTTAGCCAAGCAGCCTGCTGATGGGTATTCTTGGTTGTTTACGACAGCTTCCCATGCAACGATCCCGCCTTTCAATAAGAACGTCCCGTATGACTCGGTCAAGGACTTCACTCACGTGTCGCTGGTCGCGCAGAATTATGGACAAGCGCTGGTGATCCCCACGAGCTTAGCCGCCAACAATGTTTCTGAGCTTGTTGCCTTAGCCAAGAAGAATCCAGGCAAACTGAGCTACGCCAGTGCTGGCTTAGGCACGGCCAGCCATATCCCCGCTGAAGTGTTCAAAGCCAAGACCCAGACCGATATTTTGATGGTCCCTTACAAGGGCGTGGCTGAAGTTATGAGTGATTTGCTCAGTGGTCGCGTGGACATGTTTTTTGTCGGAACACAGATCGCGATCAAGCACGTCGAAGCCGGTAAGCTGCGCGCGTTGGCCTTAACGGGTAGCACCCGCTGGAAGGGCTTGCCTAACGTTCCGACCATGCAAGAGGCGGGCATTCCAAATTTTGATGTCGTGAATTGGTTTGGTTTGTGGTTGCCCGCTGGTGCGCCAACGCCAATCGTCGACAAAATTTATAGCGCGGTGCAGCAAGCCATCAAAGACCCCGACGTGATCAAGCAGTTTGAAGCGCAGGGCCTATATGGGGTTGGCATGCCGCCCGCAGAGTTTGTTAAGTTTGTGGCCCAAGAGGCGCAAGCCGCGATCACGATTGCAAAGAGTCTTCCTGAAGAGCCGTCAAAATGAGTGATCAGCCGCTCGAGCCTTGGCGTTGGCCGGAAAGTCAATGGCGTGAAATCGTGAACCGTGTTCGCGCGGGGCGGAGTTTGCGTCCCGCGTCTTGGCCCGGTGGCGCACGTTGTGCGGTCGCACTTTCTTTTGATTCGGATCACGAAACGAACGAACTCAGAGAGGGCGGCGACTCGCCCGGGAAGCTCTCTCAGGGTCAATACGGAAATCGTCAAGGCGTGCCCCGCATTGTTGAGATCCTTAAGCGCCACGACGTGCCGGCCAGTTTTTTTGTGCCTGCCGTTACCGCTTTACTCTATCCCGATGAGCAAAAAAATCTTGCAGCGTTGGGTCATGAAATCGGCATTCACGGTTGGATTCACGAACGAAATTCGGTGCTTCCCATCGACGCCGAACGCGATCTGATGCAACGCAGTTTTGAGGTCTTGCACAAGATCACCGGAGTCGCGCCCGTAGGGATGCGCACACCTTCTTGGGATTTCAGTCCCAATACGCTCAGGTTGGCAAAAGAGCTTGGGTTGATTTACGACAGCTCGCTCATGGCGGACGTGGACTGTTATGAGCTGTTGATGGATGAGCAAGCAACGGGCGTGATTGAGCTGCCGGTCGAGTGGATCCGAGACGATGCGGTGTACTTCAATATGAACCGTTTCGCGGCATTACGCCCTTACACGCCGCCTACGGACGTCTTTGATATCTTTAAGCGCGAATTTGATGCGGCCTATGCCGAAGGTGGCTTGTTTCAGCTAACGATGCATCCGCATATTATTGGCTATCGCTCGCGGGTATGGATTTTGGATGCTTTGATCCGCCACATACAGCAGCATTCAGATGTCTGGTTTGCCACCCATGCCGACATTGTGCGCTATGTGAAAGCTAGCGGCTGAGCATGAATTGGTACACTCCCTGCTATCTATGTAGGGAGTGCTTCTTTTGAATTCGCCAGCGGTCCGCGTGCTGTCCGTCATCCCACCGATGACACAGCTCAATACACCTTACCCGTCGACCGCCTATTTGACGGGATTCTTGAGGTCGCGTGCCGTCAATGCAGTGCAGGAAGATCTTGCGCTTGAGCTGGTCCTTCAGATCTTTTCGCAAGAGGGCTTAGGAAAGGTCGCGGCACGCATGCCGACAATCAAGAAGGCTGATCAATCACGTCCTGCATCGAGGATATTCGTCAGCCAACTGCCCCGATACCTCTCTACGATTGATCGAGTCATTGCCTTTTTGCAAGGCAGAGATGCGACGCTCGCGCATCGTATTGTGAGCCGGCAGTATCTCCCCGAGGGTCCGCGGTTCGCCAGTTTGGATGCGTACATAGACGAGGAGGGGGGTGACCCGCTTGGTTGGGCGTTTGGTGCGCTTGGGATGCAAGATCGTGCCAAACACCTCGCTACGCTCTATCTCAACGATTTATCCGACGTCGTACGTGAGTCGATTGATAGTCGTTTTGAGTTTGTACGCTATGGTGAAGCGCTTGCTGCGAGCCAGGCAAGCTTCGATGCACTGGCCGCTGCGCTTGCTGCGGCGCCTAACCTTGTTGACGACACGCTGCACGCGCTCACTTTGGCGGCGATCGAACGTCATATGCCCACGATCGTATTGCTATCGGTTCCGTTTCCTGGCACCGTCTATGCGGCCTTTCGTATTGCGCAGACAATTAAGTCGCTTCATCCAAACATCACCATCGTGTTGGGTGGTGGTTTTGTGAACACCGAACTGCGCGAGCTGTCAGACGCCAGAGTGTTCGATTATGTGGATTTTGTAACGCTTGATTCCGGCGAGCGACCTTTACTGTGCTTATTAGAATATTTGACAGGTAAGCGTTCGAGTCAGCGATTGGTTCGTACGTATCTGCGCGAGCCGTCTAGTGGTGTCGTGCGCTACGTCAATATGGTCGAACCAGAGGTGCCCTTTGAGGAGGTCGGCACGCCTACTTGGGATGGCCTGCCCCTAGATGACTATTTGTCTTTGCTGGATATGCTTAATCCGATGCATCGACTCTGGAGTGATGGTCGCTGGAATAAGCTGACAGTGGCCCATGGTTGTTATTGGAAAAAATGTAGTTTTTGTGATGTCAGTCTTGATTACATCAGCCGTTATGAAACGGCCTCGGCGAGCTTATTGGTCGATCGCGTGCAAGCTATCGTGCAAGAAACAGGACAAACAGGTTTTCATTTCGTTGATGAGGCGGCACCACCCAAGGCGCTCAAGTCACTGGCAACCGAGTTGATCGCACGTGATGTGGGTATTTCGTGGTGGGGCAATATTCGTTTTGAGAAAACCTTCACGCCTGAATTGAGTCGCTTGTTAGCACAAAGCGGTTGCATTGCCGTGTCGGGTGGCCTGGAGGTGGCCTCTGATCGCTTGTTGAAACTCATGCAAAAGGGGGTTTCCGTAGATCAGGTTGCGCGCGTCACGCGAGCGCTGAGTGATGCAGGTATTTTGGTGCACGCTTATTTGATGTATGGCTTTCCTACTCAAACGGTGCAAGATACCGTTGATGCGCTCGAGCTGGTGCGTCAGTTGTTTATCAATGGTTGTATACAAAGTGGATTTTTTCATCGTTTCACAGCGACGGTCCACTCACCAGTCGGGAAAAATCCCGCGGAATATGGTGTCACGCTCAAGCCGCTCCCGCCCGTCACCTTCGCAAAAAATGATGTGGGGTTTGTTGACCCAACCGGCGTAGACCATGCAGCGCTAGGTGTTGGGCTAAAAAAAGCACTCTACAACTATATGCATGGCTTAGCGCTCGAAGAAGATGTGCGCACTTGGTTTTCGTTTAAAGTTCCACGTACGACTGTCGCTTTCGATCGTATCGAACGGGCATTGCAACAAACGCATACAAATTAGGATCTGGAGTCTCGAATGTCTAATGTCCATCACAAAGCCGATTATGAAAGCCCGCTCGTGCGTCAATTGCGTGAGGATCTAGCCTTAGCGCTTCGCGCAGCAGCTTTTCATGGTTTGTCGGAAGGCGTTTGCAATCACTTCAGCGTTGAGATTCCTGACAAGAGTGGGCGCTTTTTACTGAACCCACGGGGCTTGTTATGGAGTGAAGTGCAGGCCGAGGACATTGTGATGGTCGATACCGCAGGCGCTGCGCTGGCGGGGCGGCATCCGGTCGAGCCCACCGCCATGTTCATTCACGCGGCCGTACATCAGATCGCTGGCAAGGCTTGCGTGCTCCACACGCATATGCCGTATGCGACAGCCTTAACCTTGACCGAGCGCCGAGTGTTGGACACTGCGTTATCCCAGAACGCGATGCGTTTCCATGGTCGCGTTGCGGTGGATAAGCACTACAACGGTTTGGCCTTAGACGCACAAGAAGGTGAGCGCATTGCGCATGCCATGCAAGGTGCAGATGTCGTTTTTTTAGGAAACCACGGCGTGGTGGTTTGCGCGGAACGTATGGATTACGCCTACGACGATTTGTATTTTCTTGAGCGTGCTTGCATGATGCAGGTGCTGGCGATGTCGACGGGCCTGCCGTTAGCGCCGGTCGATCCGCGCTTGGCAGCCGATGTCGGCGCGCAAATAATGAGCGAGCGATTGCAGTCCGAGTTGTTCTTTAAAGCGTTGGGACGAACGCTCTAAGTCTGATGAGGCTTGTTTATCAAAAGTTGAATCACAATAAAACTCTTTCTAGAGATTGTGTCGCGGCTATTAATGTCGAACGCAATGTTTAGTGGAGGAATTGGTTGGTGATTACCCGATGTTTTCCCTTGCATGCCGGCCATTCGGTTTACAGGGGGAGTCATATTCGGTACAGTCGACCGGCTACATACAATCTTTACTTGGCAGTGTCCTCATAACAAGGAAATCTCATGTCTTATAAGTTTATGAAACTTACGGCGCTTGCG
>JBILHV010000161.1:0-4669 GCA_044350305.1 Burkholderiaceae bacterium | reverse complement strand
TTGGCCTTTTTAATCACACCGGCCCACTTCACGATTTCAGCATTGACAAATTTTGTCCACTCTTTCGCATCACGCGGATCAGGAATGGCACCGCGATCGATGATGCGTTTCTGGAAGTCAGGGTCATTGACGAGCTTGCGCACATCGGCACTAATCTTTGCCACAATCGCCGGTGGGGTGCCTGTCGGTGCAATCAAACCGCCCCAGCCGCTGCCCTCAAATCCAGGAAAGCCAAGCTCGGCAACGGTAGGAACATCAGGTAATTGCGGGACGCGTTTTTCGCTTGTCATCGCAATCGCTTTGATTTTTCCGGCTTTAATCTGTGGCAAGGCAGAGGCTAGGCTATCGACGGACAGCGTAATTTGCCCGCCGAGCAGGTCTGTCATGGCAGGACCGCTGCCCTTGTAAGCCACGCCGGTAAAGTCAATACCAGCCGTACTCTTGAAAAGCTCGCCTGTCAGGTGTTGCGAAGTGCCGATACCTGCATAGCCGACGTTTAACGCGTTTGGATTCTTCTTTGCACCAGCGATTAATTCGCCCAGCGTGTTAAAGGGCGACGAGGGGTGTGCAATGATCATTAAGGGCACGATAAACACACCGTTAACCATCACAAAGTCTTTTTGTGGATCGTAGGGCAACTTTGGATACAGACTTGGGTTGACCCCTATCGAACCGCTTGTACCAAACGTTAGGGTATAGCCATCATTGGGCGCAGTTTTGCCGGCGAGCATACCGGCGATGGTGTTTGCGCGGTTGTCAACGATGACTTGTTGGCCCCAAACCTTTGTCAGACCGTCTGCCAATAAGCGTGCAACGATATCAGTCGCTTGTCCAGGAGGGAAAGGCACAATGATTTTGACGGGCTTGTTGGGATAGTCGCCCTGAGCGTGCACACCGCCTGCGATGAGGCAGGTCAAACCGGTTAAAGCCGTAATCAGAAGTTTTTTGAGTAGCATTGTCATCCACCATATAAAGAAAGACTTTGGCGCGCATCATCGTGCGCGCATCGTTTGCAAGTGTGAGGTTACCACTAGGCGAGTCTTTTCTGTACAGCAGCTCAACATTCCACCGCTCGTTTGTGGGTTGGTTATTAGGGTTTTACAGGGGGTATGGCCAAAGTTCGCAAAACTAGTAGCGATTCAGTGTTAAGAAAGCGTAATTTTTTATCATCATCAGATGACTCGCTTTAACCCCACGTCATGGCTGTTGATAGACTTCAAAAATATTCTGATCCCCCTGCCCACCTGTCGCTATTGAGGTTACCTGTATATTCTTACGCAAATCGGTTAGGGTGTTATCGGCATTTATGCGGTAGGTTGTATAACTTTTATAGAGTAATAATTTACCTGCAACCGTATATGCGGTGTCGAGCGTAGTAAACAACAGGGTAGTAGGCGTATCTGCAGTAACTGACCAAGTCAAGACACCTTCGATGGCAGGTACCGAGTTTTCGTAAGTGAGAGTAGTAAACCAGTTGCCTGATGATCCAGCAGTAACTGAAGTTGGCAAGGGAACTTGGTTTGAGTAGACAGTGCCAGGTGGATTACTGCCGTTAGTGATAGGGACTAAAGTCGTGGGATCATAATAAATTTTATAAACCTTACCACCCATATTGCTACTATAAAAATTTGTACAAAATTTACTAGAGTTCGCAGCCAGTACATCGGACTCGGTATCGTTTGAAATTATTGCCGGTTTACCGTCGAGAGTTGTTCCTGAGTACGTAGGACTCAAAGTCCATACTCTAGTGCCTTGGCAGTAGCCACTAATATCACCCGTTACTGAGCTTCCTGCTTTGACGTAGCTCGAATAGGCCGCATTTAAATTTAATGTTGGGGAGCTAGATGAAGTGCTATCCCCATCACCGCAGGCTGCCAATAAAACAATCGGTATAAGAAATAAGCTTAGTTTAATTTTGGACTTGTTAAACATCTGTTGAAAAGGCGGGGTCGACACGTCGTCATCATCGTCGCAGGCTGTCACGCACAATGGTCGGGATAAAAGTATGTTTTTATTCACGGCGCTCACCAAAAGTGTTTTAAAAGAAGAATTTAGAAATGACATTTAGTCTATTATGACATCTTCGAGCTCGATAAAATCGATCGCTAAACGGCTTTGCCATTCTCAGTAATCCCGATCTGTAGGCGCCGATCCTCTATAAAAATTGTATTTTTTTGATTTGAATGAGGCGACAAAAACTCGTGAAACGGGGTTTTGTCGGAGAGGGTATTCTGCTAGCCCATTGCAGTAATGGGGCTCTTGAGGCATATTTTTAAAAATGCGCAGAAGGGACTTAATAGCTGTGCTTGCGGTAACTATTGTTTCTAGCTATTACTTGCAGCAAACCCACACTTACTTGGGTACTAGCTACCTTCGGGTGGCTTTTCAACGCCCGAGCTGTTGGCGCCGCATGTTAGGGGGCTCACCTAAGTTCATTACCGTGGGGAGAGTGCACAACAATAAATACTTGTGGATCCTCTCAAATCCTCGCAAAGCGAGCGCGACGGCTGGCAAGTGTTTCGTAATCGCCCGGCTAAGGTGGCATGGAGTTGCGCCGTTTGCAAAATGGCGAATTTTTTTTCATACACGGCAGACGTAAGAAATCTAGCACAAGCAACGGTTTTAACCTGCGTGAGTGCTCATGGTCTCGTTAACTACTTTAGCAATCAATTTGTAAGAAACCGGTTTCCAAAGCATTTGGGGGTGGCTGACTGGGACCTCGTAATGATGTACAGGTTGGTCCGTGAAGGGATGCCAGTTAAACAAATCTTCTGAGGGAGTATTGTTAGAAATTTCCGTTGCTCTAAAGTAAACAATGTTTGCGCAAACGATCTGCCCGACATAGAGTGTGGTGAGCTGATTGATTCTGATCGCGTGATTCAGCGCGGGATCTGTGAGTATTACGAAAATCTCAAGCAAACGCAGAGTTAGACGGTCTGGAATTACAGAAATATAAAAATATTGATGGCGCTGGAGAGATATTTCCAGCGCCGTTTTTCTTATTGTTTAATCCCTACATGGACAAGATTGTTATTCAGGTGTCCGGCTATTTCTTTTGAAACATCTTGGTTGCACATCAAGTCGTGCGTTGAGTCGATATTGATGTGTGTGACATGGCCTGAGGTCCATGGTGCCCAGTCGTAAGTTTTTTCACTCTCTGGTGTTGGCTCCTGAGATGCTCTGAAAAATAAAATATCTGCCTGAATATTTTTCTGCTGATGGTGGCGTAATCTGAATGTTGATATCGCTTGCTGTTCAATTAGACGATCAATCCACTCAATGGGTGTATCCATAGGAATAACGCCTTGTTTTGCCATGCTGTCGCGCACTAATTCAAGTCGTGCTGTCCTGTCTCGGGGACAATCGGCTGTGTCTTGATCTCCAAGTTCCTGAACGAGTCTATCGAGCATCTTTTCATTTGTCCATTCATCACTAAGTACATGCTCGGGATAAATCGCAGCGGTATCCATCAGCGCTAGGAGTTTGACTTGTTCGCCCTGCGCTTCGAGTTGTGCCGCCATTTCTTGGGCGATAGTTCCGCCCAAGGACCAACCTAGCAAATGATAGGGGCCGTGAGGTTGAATGGAGCGGATAGCAGTCACGTAGTCCACTGACATATCATCAATGCGATCCTGTGCAGTCTCTCCGTCTTCAAGCCCTCTGGCTTGGAGCGCCCAGACAGGCTGGTTACTGCCTAAGGCATTACAAAGATGTGTGTACACCGTTGCGTTACCCCCGCCAGGGTGAATGCAGAAAAGCGGTGGCGCTGAGCCTGTTTTTCTGAGTGCGAGTAAGGGCGAGTATTTCGCTTGACCAGATAAAACAAGATGTTTTGCAAGAGATTGCACCGTCGGGTGCTCGAATAAGGAGGCAAGTGAAAGTGAGTAACCTGTCTGGTCGCGCAATTTTGCAATCAGGCTAATAGCGAGCAGGGAATGCCCTCCAATAGCAAAAAAATCATCGTCAATACTAACGGGATCTGTTCCGGTTAGTTCTGAGAACATCCGACAAAGCAAAATTTCCTGCGGTGATCGCGGCACTCTAGTTTCTGTTGAGGTGGATTGAATCGTACTCGGGTCAGGAAGTTTCGTAAGATCAATTTTACCGTTTACATTTAGCGGAATTTTTTCTAGACAGACATAATAGGAGGGCACCATGTAGTCTGGTAATCTTTCTAAAAGTTTTTCTCTGATCTCATTTGCTGCAGGCGCTCGCTGATGGGCGCGCGGCACAAAATAAGCAACCACACGTTTTTCGTTTGCAATTTCGCGAGCAATTACGTGTACTTGAGCCAGACTTGTAAATTCTTTTATCAGGCAACTCTCGATTTCACCAAGTTCGATTCTGAATCCACGAATTTTTACTTGATTATCCAGTCGGCTTAGATACACAATGGCTCCATCGGCTCGCTGCCTGACACGGTCACCCGTTTTGTACATCCGCATACCAGAATCGTGATGTGGACAAGCAATAAAGCGTTCAGCCGTTAAACCAGGGCGATCGAGATAACCACGGGCAACACCTTCACCAGCAATGTATAACTCTCCTACGACTCCAGTTGGTACCAGTTCAAGATTAACATCCAGTACGTAAGTCTGATAGCCCGTAACAGGTTTGCCGATTGGTAAATCCGTTGCCTGTGTGTCTTGAATAGTGAGTGTTGTTAAAT
>JBILHV010000293.1:0-3160 GCA_044350305.1 Burkholderiaceae bacterium | reverse complement strand
CCAAACCTCTTTCGCATCCCGAGCGCAACCGACATTTTCTGGTATTGCAGGTTTCACTAGAAGCTGAGCAGGCGTTGCTGTCCCCAAGTGTTGCTCCGCCGGGACCGCAGCCGGCCCGTACGCCAACACGCGGAAAATAAAAGGGGAGCGTCGATGGCAAAGTATTCACTCGGAATCTCGTTGTCGCAAGCGCGAAATTTGCAGCCACATTCCCTTCAGACGGCGATGGGTTGGCGTTACATCTGGACCACAACGATTTGTGTTTGGCTGTTGTCCTTGTTGCCTTGGCGAAACTGGATCGTTACTCCCGACATCCTGCTCGTGGTGATCGCTTTTTGGTCGTTTCATGAACCGCGTCGCATGGGGATGGTTGCAGCATTCTGTTTTGGATTGACGCTGGATGTGCATGATGCGGGCCCACTTGGCTTGCAAGCACTGCTGTATGCACTGGTGGTGTACGGGGCGCAATTGCTGCACCGTCGGTTGACGCGCTTTGATTTATTGAGGCAGGCGATGCATTTGATTCCTTTATTTGTTGGGGTCAAGTTTGTTACAGTCTTATTGGGTGCCTTTTTAGTGAGTGAGTGGCCAGGGTGGGCGTGGTTGCCAGGCATATTACTCACCGTTGCCTGTTGGCCGCTTGTTGCTTGGTTATTACTGTTGCCTGAGCATCGGATGGACGATGCTGGCACAGGTATTGGTTAAAGCCCGCCGCGTATGTTTGATTTTAAAAATACGGACCAGCTTCAAAAAAACAAGTTTTTGTTTAGAGCCGTCCTGGCCGGACTGTTTGCAGTCGTCTGTTTCGGGGTACTTGCCATGCGCTTTTGGGTGCTACAAGTCGAGCGTTATGACAGCCTGTCGGCGCGTGCGGACAGCAATCGCATGGCGGTTGTTCCGATCCCTCCGCGTCGCGGAGACATTCTGGATCGTAATGGTGAGGTGCTTGCACGAAACGTGCTGAGCTTTACTCTTGAGGTCGTGCCCGCCAAGGCAGGCAATATTGATCAGCTGTTGAGTAAATTAACGCCAGTTGTTTATGTTGGGCCAGCTGATCAGCGGCGCTTTAAGCGCAGAGTCGCTGAAAGTGGTCGGTACGCGGGTGTTGTGTTGCGTAATAATTTAAATGAGACCGAGGCCGCGTGGTTCTCGGCGCATTCGATGCGCTTTCCGGGCGTTGAGCTCAGGGCGCGCTGGGTACGCGAGTATCCTCAAGGTCAGGCTGCTGCGCATGTAGTTGGTTATGTTGGCCGTATATCCGAGTCAGATTTGCTTGGGCTTGAAGAAAGAAATGAGCTTGGCAATTATCGTGGTACCGACATCATTGGCAAGAAAGGCATCGAAAAAACCTACGAGACACTGCTGCACGGCAAGACGGGTTTAGAAGAGCTGGAAATCACCGCACGCGGGCGGCCTGTCCGTGTGCTGCGCAAATTAGATCCCATGCCAGGTGCCAATTTGACGCTATCGCTCGATATGGGGCTCCAGCGGATCGCTGAAGAAGCGTTTAAAGATATGCGTGGTGCTCTTGTTGCGATCGAGCCCGCGACCGGAGAAATTCTGGCGTTCGTATCACAGCCCTCGTTTGACCCTAATTTATTTGTGGACGGAATTGATGTCGAAAGTTGGCGACGCCTAAACGAATCTCCGGATCATCCTCTGATTAATCGACCTGTTTATGGAACCTATCCTGTTGGTTCGACCTATAAGCCCTTTGTGGCGCTCGCTGCACTGGAGCTTAAGAAGCGACGTGCAAATGAGCGAATAGACGATCCGGGGTTTTTCGAGTTCGCAGGCCAGCGATTTAGAAATGCCGGGTCAGCAGCGTTTGGCTCAATCGATATGCACCATGCGCTGGTCGTGTCATCGGACACCTACTTTTATTCTTTGGGCCCCGAGATCGGTGTCAATGCGTTGCACGACTTTATGAAGCCTTTTGGTTTTGGTCAGTTAACTGGAGTAGATATCGAAGGAGAGCGCCGCGGCGTGCTGCCTTCAACAGAGTGGAAACGTACGGCCTATAAAACGCGTGATCAGCAACGCTGGTATGCCGGTGAAACGGTCTCGGTAGCGGTTGGACAAGGATATAACGCTTTTACATTAATGCAGCTCGCCCAAGCCACAGCTGTTCTGGCAAATGATGGTACGTACATGAAGCCGCAATTGCTGCGTTCTATTCGGGACTCATTGTCGGGCGAGCAAACGGTGGTTGAGCCGCAGACAACACACACGATTGCGCTCAAGCGAGAGAACTTGGAGGTCATCAGACGCGCCCTGACAGATGTGACGCTTTCTGGGACCGCCAGCCAAGCCTTTGTGGGCGCGCCCTATCAGACCGCCGGTAAGACCGGAACGGCGCAAGTCTACAGCCTGCGGGGGGGCAAGTATCAGAGCTCAGCAATCGATGAACGCCTACGAGACCACGCCTTGTTTATGGCCTACGCGCCAGCCAAACAGCCAAAAATTGCAGTAGCGGTACTCGTTGAAAACGCGGGCTGGGGCGGGAGTATTGCTGCTCCGATCGCACGCAAGGTGTTTGACGCGTGGTTGTTACGTGATCAAAAGACAGTACCTGCTGCGTTAAACAACGTGCCCACGCCACGAGGGGCACAATGAAAATATTATTTAGATTTTGCGTACGTGCTGTGACGGCAATCGATTGGCCCTTGATGGTTATATTATTTTTATTGGCGAGTGCGGGGCTTGTAGTGATGCATTCTGCGGTAGGTGGGACAGACTGGCGTTTCGCAGATCAAGTCCGTAACTTTGCGGTAGCCCTTGCCGCAATGTGGATCGTTGCGATGATGCCGCCGCACATCATTATTCGGCTGGCAGTGCCGATTTATGTTTTAGGGGTTTTGCTCTTGCTCGGCGTGATGTTTTTTGGTGAAACGAGCAAAGGCGCGACACGCTGGCTGAATTTGGGCTTGACGCGGATACAACCGTCCGAGATTATGAAGATTGCCGCACCGCTGATTTTGGTGTGGTATTTCCAATCACGCGAAGGCTCCGTGAGAGTCCTGGATTTTTTTATTGCGAGCGTGCTACTGGCGATTCCGTTTCTGTTGATCGTGAAGCAGCCAGATCTTGGAACAGCGTTACTGGTTTTTGGCGCTGGTTTTTGTGTGATGTATTTTGCAGGCTTATCTTTCAAGTTGCT
>JBILHV010000025.1:0-11289 GCA_044350305.1 Burkholderiaceae bacterium | reverse complement strand
TGTGCCGTTGTTGATTGCCGGAGTAGTTGGCATTGTCAGTGTTGTGGCGTACCAAGAAGAGTTGTGCCAGCCGGATACTACCTGGGTTGGTTTTCACGACTATCAAAAGCATCGGGTGTGCACGTTGCTTGATCCGACGACCGATCCGCTAGGCAAGGGCTTTCACATCATCCAGTCGACGATCGCTGTCGGGTCGGGTGGCGTTTACGGTAAAGGTTATATGGCTGGCACACAAAGCCAACTCGATTTCATTCCCGAGAGGACGACAGATTTTATTTTCGCTGTCTTTGCAGAAGAATTTGGCTTGTACGGTGGCGTGACGCTTCTGGTGTTGTATCTTGTTTTGATTGCCCGAGGCTTATCGATAGCTGTTGGGGCGTCCACGCACGCGAGTCGCTTGCTCGCGGGAGCACTCACCATGGTGCTATTTGTCTATGTCTTTGTAAATATTGGCATGGTGATTGGCATCTTGCCTGTTGTAGGCGTGCCGCTGCCATTTTTGAGCTATGGTGGGACGGCCTTGCTCACGATTGGAATCGCCTGTGGCATTCTGATGAGTATTAGCAAGTATCGTTCGCCGCATGACGATGAGCAACGCAGTTTCACCTGAGCACGTTGTCGCTTATTAAGCCAAGCAGTAGTTTGCGAATGGGTGCGGGTAGTCCTTTGCTGTGCAGTGCACCGATTTTGGTCCAATGAAATGTGGGCTTGCTCAAGGATTGTTCGGCTGCAGAAGACTTGGGTTCGCTCGTTCGTGCGATCACTGGTGCAATAGTCAGACGATAGTGTGTAAAAACATGTAAACAAGCCGGAAGCTTCTCAATCTTGGTGACGTGGAGACCGAGTGACGCGCAGAAGTCGGTGCTCGATACGTCAACACTAAACTCTGGCAGGCTCCACAGGCCTCCCCAAATCCCGGTTGCTGGTCGTTGTTCGAGCAAAATGTGACCTGGTCTATGCGCAAGCATGATCGCGACGCTGCGTTCAGGTAGAGTCTTGCGAGCTCGCGCGAAAGGTAACTCATCGGTTCGCCCCTCTATGCGCGCAGTGCAGTCGGAATGGATGGGACAATCCTGACAGCGCGGTCGATTGCGCGTGCATAGCGTCGCGCCGAGATCCATCAAGCCTTGTGTGTAAGTGGCCATCGCGTTTGCGTCATTGTTAGAGACGCGTGCAGAAGGTAATTGTTCGCGTGCCATGTCCCAAAGTCGTTGCTCGACAGCCCGAGTGCTTGGGTCGCCTTCTATCCCTCCATGTCGTGCAAAGACGCGTTTTACATTACCGTCCAAAATCGCCGCCCGCTCACCAAAGCAAAACGCGGCGATTGCAGCCGCTGTGGACGGACCGATGCCTGGCAGCGTCACTAATTCTTGAGCGGTGGTCGGAAAGCTGCCTCCCCAGTCACTGATCACGCGCTGCGCGCAGGCATGTAGATTGCGGGCGCGGGCGTAGTACCCCAGCCCGGCCCATTGAGCCATCACCTCGGGTGTTTGAGCCTGGGCAAGTTTCTTTACAGTGGGAAATGCTTTGAGGAAACGCGCGTAGTAATCAATCACGGCTGCAACTTGAGTTTGTTGCAGCATGATTTCCGATAGCCAGACTCGATAGGGATCGCGTGTCTGTTGCCACGGCAAGCCATGTCGACCGTGCACACGCTGCCAGGCTATAAGTCGCGGGGCGATGCGCATGTTCGCTCGAGGCTGTTAAAAGCGGGTGTTTCGTTCGACAGACCAGCGCGCCGAAAGGGCGCCTAAGCAGGCGACGGATAGGACAGCAAGGCAAAGCACTGGGATGGACGGCAATGCAAGCGCGAACTCGGCGTCGTAGCTGCGTGCCAAGGAGGCCAGCGCATCGTTGAGCGGCATGAGAGCGCCTCGCGCAATACCGATACTAATCAGTGCAGCGATTGTGCAAGTCAGGGCCCCAAGATATAAAAAAGGTCGACGAACAAAGCCTTCAGTGGCGCCCACGAGCCGGGCAACACCAATCTCTTCGCGCTGTGACAGCGCTTGCATGCGTACGGTATTGAAGACTGTTGCAAGGACGACCAGTATGACGCTAAGTGCCAGTAGCAGCAGACCAACTTTGCCAAAGCGCAACAATGCTTCTAGGCGTTGCACCCAAGCGCTGTCGAGCTGAACGAGGTCGATATTGGGCCAAGACCGCCAAACGCGCGCCAATTCGTCGGCGCGCGCAGCGAGGTCCTCGCCTGGGGTGAAGGCAACGACGACGGCATCGGGAAGCGGGTTGTTGGGAAGAACCTTGAGTGCCTGCTCCCAGGCTGGGTTCTCACGCAGATCCTTCAGCGCACGGTCTTTAGAGATAATGCGCACGCCGGACACTTGGTCCGCGTGTTCCGAGCGAATGCGTTTGGCTAGTTGCTCCGCAGCAGTGTTCGCCGCATCTGGTTTGAGAAAAATAGTCAGTTCAGGCGTGACCGATACCTGCCGTGCGACAGGCTCGATGGACACCAGCAGTGATGCGCCTAGCAAAGGCAGTGAGAGCGCGAGTGCGATGACAAGGAGGTTGGTGAGCGAGGAAATTGGCTGGGAGATCAATCGACGCAACGTGACGGCTAGAGCGTAGCGGTGCTGGCGCAAGAGGCTTTTCATGAACGGTCACCCCCAAGTGAGGGCTCATTTCTTTCAGGCAATTGATTTAAAACAACATTTTTGTGTGTGGGCACTCGCTTCTGGGCTGAGTCGGCGAAGCGACCTGGATCAATTTTGAACGCTCGCGTGGCATATTCGGCCATCAGTTCGTCGTCGTGAGACGCAATGAGCGTGGTGACCCCCACCCGGTTGAAGTCTTTAAAAACAGACATGATTCGACGGGCCGTTTCGCGGTCTAGGCTCGCGGTCGGTTCGTCTGCGATCAGAATCGCCGGGCGATTGACGATTGCGCGTGCAATGGCCAGTCTTTGCTGCTCCCCACCCGACAGTTCGATCGGCGATGCGCTCTCTTTGGCGGATAAGCCAACTTTTTCTAGCGCTGCACGGGCTCGGGCGCGCGAAACGTCAGCCGCCAAACCGGTGACTGCCAGGGGCAGCAATACGTTATCAATCACGCTGCGGTCATATAACAGACGCGTGTCTTGCAAAATGACACCGACGGCGCGTCTCAAATAGGGTCTAGCCCGCGCTGACAAATTCTCTAAGCGCTGGCCGTTCACCTGAATAGAGCCTCTGGAAGGGGGTTCTAGGCCACCAATTAATTTGAGAAGCGTAGATTTTCCGGCGCCAGACGGGCCTGCGACGTAGACAAATTCGCCAGCTGACACCTTGAAGCTAATATCAGCCAGAATGCTGCGACCTTGGCCGTAGGATTTGAAAACGTGTTGGAATTCAATCATGGTTGAACCGAGTAGAAGCTGACATCATAACGCCCAGTCATGCACATATAAAGATTATGCGCAGTCGGCACCAAATTGGCTGCTTCTTGCACCATTCTGGGAGATTGACTGCAAGGGATTTCCCCCATACATTGAGTTCATGGGTAAGGCTACCATTGGTGCCTTGCACAAATTACTAACTCGACATTCCCTAGGATTGTCGTCCCCCGTTGTGATCTGGAGATCGACTTATGAAATTTTTAAAACTTGCACTCGTTGGCGCAGCACTTATCGCTGCCAACACAGCCGTTCAAGCCGGCCCAACTTTTGACGCCGTCAAGAAAAAAGGTTTTGTTCAGTGCGGTACGAACACCGGCTTGGCTGGTTTCTCGGCACCTGACAGCAAAGGCGTCTGGTCGGGCTTGGATATTGACTTGTGCCGTGCGTTCGCCGCCACAATGTTTGGTGACTCGACAAAATTTAAGGTGACTCCACTGACCGCCCAGCAGCGCTTTACAGCTCTGCAGTCCGGCGAGATCGATGTGCTGGTGCGTAACACCACCCAGACAATGACACGTGACACATCATTGGGTCTGATCGGCGTTGCCGTGAACTTCTATGACAGCCAGGGCATCATGGTTCGCAAGGACAGCGGCATCAAGAGCGCCAAAGAGCTCAATGGCGCCACGGTTTGTGTACAGCCTGGTACGACGACTGAGCTGAACCTGGCTGACTGGTTCCGTGCCAACAAGCTGACGTTCAAACCAGTGGTGATTGAGAAGCTGGACGAAGTTGTTCGTGCCTTCGTATCGGGTCGTTGCGATGCATATACAACAGACAAGTCAGGCTTGGCTTCTTCGCGTTCGTCACTCGACAAACCTGATAACTACGTCATCTTGCCTGAAGACTTCTCCAAAGAGCCGCTCGGCCCGTTGGTTCGTCAGGGCGATGAGCAGTGGCTAAACGTTGTACGTTGGAGCTTTAACGCCATGGTCGAGGCCGAAGAGTACGGCATCACCCAGAAAAACCTCGACGAAATGCTCAAGAGCACCAACCCGAACGTTCAGCGTATTCTTGGCGTCACACCAGGAATGGGTAAGAACTTGGGCGTAGACGAGAAGTGGGCCTACAACATCATCAAGGCTGTTGGTAACTACGGCGAAAGCTTTGAGCGCAACATCGGTGCGAAAACACCCTTGAAACTTGAGCGTGGCCTGAACCAGCAGTGGACGAAAGGCGGCATCCTGTACGCCTGGCCTATTCGTTAATTACTGTTGACTCCCAGGGGCGATCGCGCGGGCAACTGCTCGTGCATCGCCCCAACTCATCATGAATCAAAAAGATACTCCTCCAGTGCAGCCGCCACGTCGGCGCCTGTCCTGGAATGATCCGGGTGTACGCTCGGTCATCTATCAAATCCTTGCTGTCGCAATTGTCGGCGGCATTGGTTGGTACCTTGTGCACAACACGATGCACAATTTGTCGGTTCGTAATATCACGACTGGTTTTGGCTTCTTAAGTCGTGAGGCAGGGTTCGCAATAGGTGAAACCCCCATCAGCTACACCCCCGCAGATACCTACGCGCGCGCGATAAGCGTGGGCCTACTTAACACGTTACGCGTCGCCTTGATCGGCATCATTCTTGCCACACTGCTCGGCACAATTATTGGTATTGCTCGGCTTTCAAAAAACTGGTTGATTCGAAAAATTTCCAGCGTTTATGTAGAAGTTATGCGCAACATTCCTTTGCTGTTGCAGCTGTTTTTTTGGTACGCAATTATTTCGGAAATAATGCCGGGTCCGCGCAAAGCCTACCATCCGTTGCCAGGCGTCTTTGTATCTAACCGTGGCATTCAAATGCCAACGCTTGAAGGCGAAGGAGTGGGATGGCTTTTAGCGGGCGTCCTGTTAGCCATTCTTGCGATTATTGGCCTGAGTCGCTGGGCGCGCCAGCGGCAAGCACGTACGGGTCAGATTTTCCCGTTGATCCGCTGGGCGCTCGGCTTGCTTTTGATTACCCCCGCTGTAGCGTGGTGGTTCAGCGGCACGAGCCTGTCTCTCGAGGTGCCGGAGCTCAAGGGCTTTAACTTTGTTGGTGGGATGGTGCTTACGCCTGAATTCGCCGCGTTGCTCTTTGGCCTTGTCATCTACACCTCTGGCTTTATCGCCGAGGTGGTGCGTTCTGGCATCCAGTCGGTCGGGCGCGGCCAGTGGGAAGCGGCTGACGCGCTTGGTCTGAAGAACACGTTGGTGTTGCGGCTGGTCGTGTTGCCCCAAGCCTTGCGTGTGATTATTCCTCCGATGACGAGCCAGTACCTCAACATCACAAAGAATAGTTCGTTGGCAGTCGCGATCGGCTACCCCGATATTGTGTCGATCATTAACACGACCTTGAATCAGACCGGGCAAGCCATCGAAGGTATTTTGATGATCATGGCGGCGTACCTAACAGTGAGCTTGTCGATCTCGGTGTTGATGAATTGGTACAACAAGCGCATAGCATTGGTGGAAAGATAAGATGACAAGCCAAGCGAATGTTTCAACGCCAAGTACCGAGTTAGCGCCCCCCGTTCGGGCGTCAGTATGGAACTGGTTGCGATCGCAACTCTTTTCTTCGCCATTTAATACGCTGTTAACGATCTTGTCGGTCTGGCTACTGTTTGCAACGGTACCTGCCATGGTGGACTGGTTTTTGATCAGCTCCACTGTCACTGCCAAAACTGCGCAAGAGTGTCGAGAGATCACCGGTGCGTGTTGGTCGATGATCGTTGAAAAGCATCGCCTGATTCTTTTTGGCGTCTACCCGTATGAAGAGCAGTGGCGCCCGTTATTGGCGACAATGATTCTTTTGAGCGTCATTATTCTTAGCGGTATGCGTCGCTTCTGGAATATTTCCTTGCTTTTTCTTTGGGTCGCCGCGCTATCAAGCGTCGCAGTCTTGATGTGGGGTGGAGTATTCGGCCTGACTTATGTTGAAAATAGTCGTTGGGGTGGTTTGCCGCTTACCTTGATCTTGTCGACCTTTGGCATTGCGTTGGCCTTCCCGCTTGGCGTATTGCTCGCGTTAGGTCGTCGATCAAACATGCCGGCTATCAAGACGCTTTGTGTCGTCTATATCGAGTTGATTCGCGGTGTGCCTCTGATCAGTTTGCTATTTATGTCGGCAGTCATGCTTCCCCTGTTTCTGCCGGAAGGCATCACCATTGATAAGTTGCTGCGTGCCCAAGTAGCCATCATCCTGTTTGCGGCGGCCTATATGGCTGAAACAGTTCGCGGTGGTTTGCAGGCGATTCCAAAGGGACAGTTCGAAGGCGCGGATTCGTTAGGCCTAACCTATTGGCAGCAAATGCGTTTAATCGTGTTGCCGCAGGCATTGAAGATCGTCATTCCTCCGCTCGTTGGACTTTTCATCGCGCTGTTTAAAGACACGTCATTGGTTGTGATTATCGGCATTTTTGATCTGACACAGGCTGCAAAAGCGGCATTGGTGGATCGGGCCTGGAGCGGCTTTAGTGTTGAGGTCTACATCTTTATCTCGGCAATTTACTTTGTGTTTTGCTATTCGATGTCTAAGTACAGTCAGTCTCTAGAGAAAAGACTGGCGACCGAGCATCAACGTTAGCGATGTGTTGATAACCATCGCGCGCTAAATATTTCTGGAGATCGAGCATGGCTGACGCCATCATAAGCATGAAAGAAGTCAACAAGTGGTTCGGCAAATTCCACGTGTTGCGTGACATTAGTCTCGACGTCGGACGTGGTGAGCGAATTGTGATTTGTGGACCTTCCGGTTCGGGCAAGTCAACGCTGATTCGTTGTATTAACCGCCTGGAAGAACACCAGAAAGGCCAAATCATTGTTGAAGGCACCGAAATCACCAACGACATTCGTGATGTTGAAGCGATTCGTCGCGATGTGGGTATGGTGTTCCAGCATTTCAATTTGTTTCCTCACCTGACGGTGCTCGAGAACCTGACGCTCGGTCCGATTTGGGTGCTGAAGACGCCCAAAGCCGAGGCTGAGGCTAGAGCAATGGAGTATCTTGAGCGTGTCCGCATTGCAGAGCAGGCGAGCAAATTTCCAGGACAACTGTCCGGCGGGCAGCAGCAACGTGTAGCGATTGCGCGTTCTTTGTGCATGGATCCTAAGGTCATGCTGTTTGACGAACCAACCTCTGCGCTCGATCCTGAGATGGTTAAAGAAGTGCTCGATGTCATGGTCGGTTTGGCCGAAGATACCGGCATGACGATGCTCGTCGTGACCCATGAAATGGGTTTCGCCCGAAAAGTTGCAGATCGAGTGATCTTTATGGATCGCGGCGAGATCATCGAGCAGAACACGCCTGACGCTTTCTTCGACAATCCGCAGAACGAGCGGACTAAGCTGTTTCTGAGTCAAATTTTGCATTAATTTTCTGTCAGCCATTCTTGCTCGATCTGGCTTGGGCAGTGATGCTTGGCGCGATGCGCTCTCGTGGGTATACCTTTGGGGTGATAGATGAATCAATCTTTTTGTTTGATGCGTAGGCATCTCCTGTTGTTGGGCTTGGCTTGCGCAGGCCTGGTTGGCATCAGTTCGGTTGCGACGGCACAGGCGCAAGCCCAGTGGCCCAGCAAGCCCATCCGTTTTGTAGTGCCTTATCCCCCAGGCGGGCCGTTAGATACCGTCGCTCGCGTGTTGGCTGAAAAAGTCAAAGTCTCGTTGGGGCAGCCCGTTATCGTAGAGAACAAACCTGGTGCGGGTGGCAATATTGGTGTGGATCTCATAGCGAAGGCCCAGCCTGATGGTTATTCGCTTGTGATGGGGGCCGTGGCCACGCATGCGATCAATCCCTGGCTATTTTCTAAGATTCCCTACGACGCGGTGAAAGATTTTTCGCCCGTTGCACTCGTGGCGTCGGTGCCTAATGTGCTCGTGGTGAATAAGGAATTCGCGGATAAAAATAAAATACGTACGATGGCTGACTTGGTTGCCTATGGCCAAGCGAATCCTGGGAAATTAAACTACGGTTCTGGTGGCGCGGGCAGTGCAGGTCATTTGGCGGGCGAATTGCTCGGTGTGCGTGCCCAAGTCAAGATGGTGCATATTCCCTATCAAGGTGCTGCGCCCGCCAAGCTAGCCTTGTTGTCCGGACAGTCAGACTTCATGTTTGACAATTTGGCCTCCGCCGCCCCGCTGATTAAAGAAGGAAAAGTCATCGCTTTGGCCGTGACGACGACCGCTCGCTCTGCGATGTTGCCTGAGGTTCCGACAGTCGAGCAGTCTGGCTTCAAGCCTTTTGATATTGGTACCTGGTTTGGCGTGTTTACGACAGCAGGGACGCCTGCTGCAGTGCTTGCGAAGCTACACAGCGCATACGCACAAGCCTTGGCAGATCCTGAGGTTGCTAAGCGTTTGGCTGAGATGGGATCAAATGCAAAGGCTCTGAGCTCCGTCGAGTTCGCTGAGATGGTTAAAAAAGAGCTCGAAAAATATAAAGATCTCGTGAAGCTGTCTGGCGCACAAGTGAACTAATTGTTGGGATGGCGACAATGCCATCAAACGATAGCCTGCGCGCTATTTTTGGCGCAGCGATGCGCCGGCAGTGGATGACAAGCGCCAGAACGAAAGCGCAGCGAGCGAGCAAAGTGTGCCGATGACTAAAAAGCCGATCAGGACATCTTGTGGGTCAACGGTTTGTGCGCCCCGCAACGACATGCTTAGGCTTACAGTTTCAGCGGCGACACCAACACCTAGGCTAATGCCCAGTTGCTGACCCATCGCAGCGAAGCTGCTCGCGCGACTCATGTCTGTTTGATTGATATCTGCATAGGCCAGTGTATTGACGGCGGTGAACTGCAGCGATCTGAAGAACCCACCGAGCAACAGAATAGCCATCATCACGAGGCCCGGTGTCTCTTGTGTGAAGCTTGCACAGATCATTAAGCTCAGTCCGGTAAAGATGGCATTGATTGTCAGCACGCGTCGATAACCCCAGCGATTCAGGATGCGTGGTGCCGCCACTTTCATGGCGAGAGACCCCACAGCACCTGCAAAGGTGATGAGACCAGCGGCGAGTGCGCTCATCCCAAACCCCACTTGTAGCAAGAGGGCGAGAAGATAAGGTGTCGCACCAATACTGAAGCGGCAGAGATTGCCTGCGAACATGGCGATTCTGAATGTTTGAATCCTCAGTAGCGAGAGATTGAGGATGGGCTCTGCATGTCGGCGTGCATGGATCGTGTAGCCCCAGCCAGCGATCAGCCCTAATGCGATCAGAGAGAGGCTTAGGCGTACAGAGGAACCGCCATTGCCAAGCATCTCGAAGCCGCTGACAAGGCAGGCCATACACAGTGCGCTGAGGATAAAGCCCCAAAAATCCAGACGATGGGTTAAGCCGTCCGAAGGCAGCTCTCGAACATGCTTCAACACCATCCAAATCCCTAAGAATCCAATAGGAATATTAATCAGAAAAATCCAATGCCAAGAGGCGTAAGTGACTAAAAATCCGCCAAGCGGTGGGCCCGCCATAGGGCCGATCAGCGCAGGCATCGATAAAAGTGCCATCGCCTTGATGAGTTCATGTTTTGGAATTGACCGCAACAAAATGATGCGTCCCACAGGCACCATCATGGCTCCACCCAAGCCTTGCACGATGCGGGAAATGACCAATTGGGTCAGCGTCTGCGAAAGCGCGCAGGTCAGGGAACTAAGCGAAAACAGCACAATGGCTGCAATAAAGACCTTACGGGCACCGTAGCGGTCAGCCGCCCAGCCACTAATCGGTACAAAAACTGCCGTTGAAATGAGATAGGACGTGATCGCCAGATTCATTTCAATCGGATTTGAGCCTAATTCACGTGCCATGGTCGGTAAGGCCGTTGTGACGACCGTTGCATCGAGCATTTGCATGAGCAGGGCGCATCCGACGATAACCGGCAAAATCCGTCGGGATTTCTCGGGAACGGAGTCAGGTTCGTCGAGATTAGGTAAATTGGGCTGCTGCATGGGAGTGATTTGATCGCGTCTACAGTACACTAGACGACAGTCTAACCTTTCGCTGATCTTCCATGGCCGAGCACTACACCTCCGAAATTACGCAGTTCCTCGAATCGTACAAATCTAGCCACCCTGACATTGAGCAGCGCCAGCGAGACGGCCGGGCGCGTTTGTGGGACAAGGCTCAGGATACCGAGCTCGCTGACGGCTTCAAGCAGGCCCGTGTGCGTCAACATCCTTACGTTTATCAGAATAACTAGACTAAATGAATTCGGTCCAGGTTTCAGGTGAAAGTCTAGAGGCGCTCGTCGAGCCTTCTGTTGATACGACTCCCGATGTTGTCGATACCGTCGCGCTCGCGCGGCTGTATGGAGAGCCGCTGTTCGCCTTGCCTACCGATCTGTACATCCCGCCCGATGCGCTGGAGGTTTTCCTCGAGACGTTTCAAGGGCCGCTAGATTTGCTGTTGTATTTAATTCGCAAGCAAAACTTCAACGTCCTTGATATCCCGATGGCTGAGGTGACTCGCCAATATTTGTCGTACGTCGATCAGATTCGTATGCACAACCTTGAGCTAGCGGCAGAATATTTGCTGATGGCTGCGATGCTCATCGAAATCAAAGCCAGAATGTTATTGCCGGTCAAAAAGACCGAGCCGGGCCAGGAGCCAGAAGACCCTCGTGCTGAACTCGTACGTCGTCTGCTGGAGTACGAGAAAATGAAGCTCGCAGCGCAGCAGCTTGATGCGCTGCCTCAGCTCGGCAGGGATTTTCAGCGGGCGCAAGCGTTTGCTGATTTAAATATTGAACGTGCGTTGCCGGAGGTGAGTGTTGAAGACTTGCGTCAGGCATGGATCGATATTCTCAAGCGCGCAAAGCTCAATGCGCATCATCATATTACGCGGGAGCAGTTGTCCGTGCGTGACCACATGACGCATATTCTGCGTCGCTTATCTGATGTTCGGTTTATTGAATTTAGTC